>JBDTUO010000156.1:0-6670 GCA_040007675.1 Rubrivivax sp. | reverse complement strand
GGGCGCGGCACCGACATCGAGCTCGACATTGCCGCACGTGCCGCGGGCGGTCTGCACGTCCTGTCGTGCCAGGACAACCCGTCGCGCCGGCTCGACCGCCAGCTGGCCGGCCGCGCCGGCAGGCACGGCAACCCCGGGAGCGCGGAAACGTGGCTTTTGCGTCGCCATTCGGGTTCAGAACCTGACCAGGACGCCGATACCGACCTCACATGGATACCTCACGACTCGATCGCTGCTGCCTGGCTCATGTTCTCCGCGCGGCGCCTTGCCCAGACGCGCGAGGAGCGCCGGCGTGCCGCGCTGCGCCGGGAACTGCTGCGGCAGGACCGGCACTGGCAGCGCCGGCTCGCCTTCTCCGGGCCGCCGGCCTGACGCCTTTTCTGACACTCGCACTGGCACTGGCATGGGCGCCGCCTGCCTGGGCCGCCAAGCCGGTCACGTCGGCCCCGAAGCAGTTCGGTTGCCTGATCGAGCCCGACCGCGTCGCCGACATCGGTTCGCAGGTGGTCGGCCTGGTCGAGCGAATGGGCGTCGAACGCGGCGACAGCGTGAGCAAGGGCCAGGCGCTCGTGACGCTGCGTGCCGAGGTGGAACGCGCGAATGCCGGCGTGGCCGACACCCGCGCCCGCGTCGACGCCGATGTGCGTGCCGCACAGGCCAGCCTGGTGCTGTCAGAGCAGAAGATGGCCCGAGCGCGAACACTGCTGGCGGAGAACTTCGTCTCCGAACAGGCCGTGGAACAGGCGGGCGCAGAACTCGAGCTGGCGCGCCAGAAACTCGCGCAGAGCCGCAGCCAGCAGCGCATCTGGGTCGAAGAGCGGCATGTCGCCGAGGCCCAGCTGGCGCTGCGCACGGTGCGCAGCCCATTCGACGGCGTGGTCGTCGAGCGCTTCGTCAACCTTGGCGAGCGCGTCGAGGAGAAGCCCCTGCTGCGCCTCGCGGTGATCGATCCGCTGCGCGTCGAGCTGATGGTGCCGACGGCACAGTACGGCGCGATCCGCGTCGGCGACGAGCTCACCATTCGCCCGGAACTGCCGGGCGTCGAGCCGGTGAGCGCCACGGTGCGCCACGTTGACCGCGTTCTGGATGCGGCGAGCAACAGCTTTCGGGTACGCCTGTCGCTGCCCAACCCGAGCAACCGCCTGCCCGCCGGGCTGCGGTGCAAGGCCGACCTTCCGGTGGCGGCAGCGGCTCCCGCGTCAGCGCCGCGTTTCGTGCCGACCTCCACGTCGCCCCAGGCGGTGAACCGGCCGCCCGCCCGCCAGATGTTCTGACGGCCGTTCGTCGCGCCCGGTCATGACGGCGTCTCATCGCCCCATCCTTCACCGCCTGCTTGCCGAGGCGATGGAGGAGCGTGTGCTCCATTCCGCGGATCTCGCGCCGCTGCTGCTCGGTGCCGGCGTGCACGAAGTGCGCGCGATGGAGCCGACGGCCGTGACGGCCGGAGCGGCACATGAGATCGCCTTCATCGACGCGAACCTGCCCGATGTCGACGAACTGCGCGCCGACCTGCTCGCCCAGCAGGCCGCCGGCCGTTCGATCGAGGTCGTCACCATCGCTGCCGGTGACGATGGCCTGGCCCTGATCACGCAAACGCTCGCCGGTCGCCACGACGTGAGTGCCGTGCATCTGCTGGCGCACGGCGACGACGGCATGCTGCAACTCGGCAGCCGCGCACTGGACGCCAGCAGCTTGTGGGCCCGCGCAGGTGAACTGGCGGGCTGGGGCGATGCGCTCGCGCCGGACGCGGACCTGCTGATCTACGGCTGCGACCTGGCCGCGGAGGCCGGAGGTCGGCAATTCGTGCAGGACCTGGCCGCGCTGACCGGCGCCGATGTCGCCGCCAGCACCGATCTGACCGGGGCGGCGCAACGCGGCGGCGACTGGACGCTGGAGTACCGGACCGGCCACATCGAAGCCGCGATCGCCCCGAGCCTCGCCGAGCAGGCGCGCTGGTACGGCGTGATGAACACCTACACGGTGACAACGACGACCGACGGCACCGGCGCCGGCACGCTGCGTTGGGCGATCAGCCAGGCCAACGCTCACCCCGGCGCGGACAGCATCAAGTTCACCGTCAACGGCAGCTTCAACATTACCCTGTCCGGCAGCGGCGAGAACGCGAACGCGAGCGGTGACCTCGACATCAACGGCAGCCTGAACATCACCGGCAACGGCACCGACCAGACAGTCATCAACGGCAATGGCGCGGATCGCGTCATCGACGTGCGGTCTGGCACGGTGAGCTTTTCCGGGCTGACCGTCCAGGGCGGCAAGAGCAACACCGGCGCCGGCATCGAGATCCGCCCCGGCAGCAACCTCACCCTGACCGACGTCGTGGTGCAAAACAACGCCGGCAGCGGCAGCAGCGTCGGCGGGGGCATCTACAACGACGGCGGCCTGACGCTGCGCAACGTCATCATCCAGAACAACGTCAGCAGCCTGCTTTCGGGCACGCACGGCGCCGGTATCTACGTCGACACCGATGCCACGCTGGACGCCCGGGACGTCGAGATCCGCGACAACGACGCCGGCAACCGGGACGGCGGCGGCGTGTACCTGAACGACAAGGGGACCGCGTCGCTCACCAACGTCACGATCGCCGGCAATGCGGCCCATGACGGCGGCGGGCTGTACAACAAACTCGACGGCACGACGCTGGTCAACGTCACCTTGAGCGGGAACCAGGCGTCGCACGAAGGCGGCGGCCTGTGGACCGACGACAACATCAGCCTGAACCATGTCACGGTCGCCTCCAACTCGGTGGGCATCTTCGGCAACGGCGCCGGCGTCTTCGACAAGGACAGCGACGTGACGACGCGCAGCTCGCTGTTCGCGAGCAACAGTGGTGGCAACACGAACCGAGCGTTGATCTCACTCGGCTACAACCTGAGCACCGACAACTCGTCCGGTTTCTCTGCGACCGGTGACCTGCGCAACGTCTCCAGCGCAGCGCTCGGCCTGCAGGCCCTGGCCAACAACGGCGGTTTCACCCGCACCCATGCGATCAGCGCCGGCAGCGTGGCCATCAACGCCGCCAATCCGGTGACATCACTCACCGCCGACCAGCGCGGGATCGCGTACTTCGGCGGGCGCAGCGACATCGGCGCCTACGAAGTCAACCCCTACGGCAACCCGCCGACCATCACTTCGCTGCCGAACCAGACGATCGACGAGAACACCTCGCTCGGCCCGCTGAGCCTCACCATCGGCGACTTCGAAACGCCGCCCGGCAGCCTGGTGGTGACGGCCAGCTCGAGCAACACGGCGCTCGTGCCCGTCGCCAATCTCGTGCTCGGCGGCAGCGGCGCGAACCGCACACTGACGCTGACGCCCGCGTCCGAAGCGAACAGCACCAACAGCGGCGGCCCGACGACGATCACCGTGACCGTCTCCGACGGCGGCAACGTCACCAGCACCAGCTTCACCGTGACCGTCAATGCCGTCAACAGCGCGCCGACGATCAGCCCGCCGGCGGCCGCGACGATCGACGAAGGGCAGACATTGACGCTGGAGGGGGCCAGCGCCCCGGTGGTCGCCGACGTCGACGCCGGCGGCGCGCCGGTGCAGATGACGCTGATCACCGACATCGGCCTGCTCAGCCTGTCTCGCACGACCGGTCTTTCGTTCATTGCCGGCAGCGGCAGCAACGATGCCACGATGACCTTCAGCGGCACGCTGGCGGCAGTCAACGCCGCGCTCGACGGCATGCGGCTCGTACCCGGCAGCACCTACAACGGCCCGGTCCAGGTCACCTTCAGCGTCAACGACCTCGGCAACTCGGGCTCCGGCGGCGCCCGCGTCGCGACCGAGATCCTGGCGGTCACGGTCACCAGTGTCAACACCGCGCCCGAACTGAGTCTTCCAGGAGCCCAGAGCACGCCCCAGCCGACCCCGCTGCTGTTCTCGGCTGCCATCGGCAACGCGATCACGGTGGCCGACATCGATGCCGGCGGCAGCACGCTGACGCTTCAACTCAGCACGACCGGCCTCGGCAACGGCACGCTCGCGTTCGGCGACCTCGGTGGCGCGAGCGTGACCGGTGGCGATGGCAGCACGATCATCGTGCTGCAGGGCAGCCTGACGCAGCTGAACGCGGCGCTCGACACACTCAGCTTCACCGCCACGGCGGCCGGTGCAGCGCGGATCGACCTGACGCTGAACGACGAGGGCAACAGCGGCAGCGGCGGCCCGCGCGAGGCATCCGGCATCGTCTCGATCACGGTGGGCAACGATGCGCTGCCGGCGCTGACACTGACGCGCACGTCGTTCACGACGAGCGAAGACGCGGCCGCCGTGCCGCTCGATTCCGGGCTGACGCTGACGGACGCAGACAACCCGACCCTGGCCAGCGCCAAAGTGCGCATCGGCACCGGGTATGCCGGCACACAGGACGTGCTCGCCTTTGCGCCGCCCCCGGGGACTACCGGCAACATCGTCGCCAGCTACGCCGGCGGGGTGATGAGCCTGAGCTCGGCCGGCGCCACCGCGACGCTTGCCGAGTGGCAGGAGGCGCTGCGCGCGGTGACGTACCAGAACATCAGCCAATCGCCATCCACCGCGACGCGCACGATCACGATCACGGTCAACGACGGCATCGCCGACAGCGCGGCGCGCCAGATCAGCCTGGACGTCACTGCCGTCAACGACGCGCCCGTGCTGGCCGGCTCGAACGATCTCGCAGACATCGCCGAGGACAGCGACGGCGGCGCGGGCACGCTCGTTTCCGAACTGCTCGCCGGACACGTCACCGACGTCGATGCCACTGCGATGTCCGGCATCGCGGTGATCGGCGTCGACAACAGCCACGGCGTCTGGCAATACACGATCGACGGCGGCACCACCTGGACGGCCTTCGGCGTCGTCGGCGAAGGTACGGCACGCCTGCTCGCGGCCGACGCCGGCACCGCCGTGCGATTCGTGTCGGCGGCCGACTGGAACGGCGCGGTTGCGGGAGGCTTGAGCTTTCGGGCCTGGGACCGCAGCAGCGGCAGTGCGGGTGGCACAGCCGACGCCAGCATCAACGGAGCGACGACCGCATTCAGCGCCAGCACGGCCGCCGCCTCGATCACCGTGCAGGCGGTCAACGACGCGCCGACGGTGAGTACACCGCTGGCGGACCAGGCGGCGACCCAGGGTGTCGCCTTCTCCTACGTCGTACCACCGGGCAGCTTCAACGACATCGATGCCGGCGACACGCTGAGCTATGTCGCGAAGTTGGACTCGGGCGAGGCGCTGCCGACGTGGCTGCACTTCGACGCCGTGACGCAGACCTTCAGCGGCACGCCTGCCAATGGCGATGTCGGTGCGATCACGGTGCGCGTCACGGCCAGCGATGGCGGCGGGCTCTCGGCGAGCAACGACTTCGTGCTGACCGTGGCCAACGTCAACGATGCGCCCACCGCGAATGTGCCGCTGACCGACCAGACAGCGACCCAGGGCGTGGCGTTCACGTACGTCGTGCCGGCAGGCAGCTTCAACGACATCGACGCCGGCGACACGCTGAGCTACGTCGCGCGATTGGCTTTTGGGTCGGCACTGCCGACGTGGCTGCACTTCGACGCTGCGACGCAGACCTTCAGCGGCACGCCGGCGAACGGCGATGTCGGTGCGATCACGGTGCGCGTCACGGCCAGCGATGGCGGCGGCGCGAGCGTCGGGGCTGACCTGCAGCTCCGGGTGCTCGACACCGTTGATGTGATTCCGACAGACCCGACCCCTGCGCCCGAACCGGTACTGCCGGCGCCAGCGCCAGAACTTTCGCCCAAACCGGTACTGCCGGCGCCAGCGCCAGAAGCCGCGCCCGTCATCGTGGCGGCGGAGGAAACGGTGCAAGCCGTTGTCGAGACGGTTGCCGATCGAGGATCCGAGACTCACTCGACCGCAGCGCCGGCGGTGGCGCCGAACCTGGCGCTGCCGGATGGAGCGCTCGCCTATTCGGTGGACACGCAGGCCGAGGCGGCCGGGCGTGATGGCGCCGATGCGCTCGTGGCGCGCCGCCCGTCCAGCCGCGCCGACAACGTGCTGGGCGATGTGCTCGTTCCGCAGTTCACCGGGCTGTCGATGTCGTCCACCGTTCAATGGCTGAGTGGCGATGACCTGCAGCGCAAGTTCGAGGAAATGCAACGCCAACTCGCCGAAGCGACCGAGGCCCACCGCGCCGTGCTCGCCTCCGGTGTCGCGGTCTCCGGCGGCTTGTCGATCGGCTATGTGGCATGGCTGGTGCGCGGTGGTGTGCTGGCCAGCTCGATGCTCTCGGCACTCCCGGCCTGGCAGATGGTCGATCCACTGCCCGTGCTCGCGGCCCGCAAGCGGGTGGGGGCGAAGCGCCGTGAATCGGACGAACCCGAGGTCGAGCGCCTGTTCGACGACACACCCAAAGGTGCCACGCCAGTTCCGGCGGCCACCACCAATGCATCCGCCGCGGCCGAGCCAGGCAGTCCGGCGCGTGTGGTGGTGGCGGCGCACAACGCTTCAACCAGGGAGACGCACCCATGAGGATCCCTTCGCCCTGGCGGTTGCTGTCCACCCGCACCCATCTTGCACTCGGCCTTGCGGCACTGACCGTCAGCGTGTTGTTCGGCGCCAGTTGGCTGGGCCTGGTGCCCGACGCCGAAGCGATGACGCGACAGCACCGCGGCGCGCTCGCCGAAACGCTCGCGATCACGGC
>JBDTUO010000155.1:0-6678 GCA_040007675.1 Rubrivivax sp. | reverse complement strand
GTGGACGATGTTTTCCGGCCGGCCACGCGGCGAGCGCCGCGACGACCGGCCCTGATCCTGCACGCGCGGCGGCCGGGGCGGCGCCGGGTTCAGTGCAGGGCGTCGGGCCGCGCGAGCGCGAACTCGGGCACGTCGGCGTCGAAGGGCTCGGCGTGCTCGGTCATGCAGAAGAACGTGCCCCGCATGCTGCCCTGCGCGGTGTCGATGCGGGTCCAGCTCGTGTACTCGAACTGTTCGCCCGGCTTGAGCAGCGGCTGCTGGCCGACGACGGCCAGGCCGCGCACCTCCTCGGTGTGGCCACGGGCGTCGGCGACGAGCCAGCGCCGCGCGACCAGCTGCGCCGTGACGTCGCCGGTGTTGGCGATCGTCACCGTGTAGGCGAACGCGAACGGGCCGTCGGGCGGCTGTGACTGCTCGGGCAGGTACTGCACCCGCACGCGGCACTGGAATGCCGGGCGGCTCATGGACGTTCAGGGCTCACTGGACTACCTTCAGGCTGCGCATTCCGGAATTCGCCCTTGGGGCGGCCCGGCGGGCTCATGGCGTCGCATTCTAGGCAGCCGCGCGCTGCCCGGCCTCCTAGAATCCCGCGATGACGACGACCTACCGCATCTCCCCGTCGCTGCTGTCAGCCGACTTTGCGCGCCTGGGCGAGGAAGTGCGTGCGGTCGAGGCGGCCGGCGCCGACTGGATCCACTTCGACGTGATGGACAACCACTACGTGCCGAACCTGACGTTCGGCCCGATGGTGTGCCAGGCGCTGCGCAAGCACACCGCGGTGCCGATCGACGTGCACCTGATGGTGCGCCCGGTCGACGCGCTGGCACAGGCCTTCGCCGACGCCGGCGCCGACCTGATCAGCTTCCACCCGGACGCCAGCACGCACGTCGACCGTACGCTGCAGCTGATCCGCGGCGCCGGCAAGCAGGCCGGCCTGGTGTTCAACCCGGCGGCGCCGCTGGACCTGCTCGAGTGGGTCATCGACAAGGTCGACCTGATCCTGATCATGAGCGTGAACCCCGGCTTCGGCGGCCAGTCGTTCATCGATGGCGCGCTGCGCAAGGTCGAGCGTGCGCGGCGCGTCATCGAGGCCAGCGGACGCGACATCCGGCTCGAGGTCGACGGCGGCATCAAGGTCGACAACATCCGCCGCGTCGCCGACGCCGGCGCCGACACCTTCGTCGCCGGCAGCGCGATCTTCGGCCAGAGCGACTACCGCGCCGTGATCGGCGCGATGCGGGCGGCGCTGGCCGACTGACGCCGGACGGCGGACGTCAGCCGGGCCCGGCGGCCTGCGCGTCGGCGCGGTACGGCGGCAGTACCGCGCCGCAGTCGCGGCAGTAGCGTGCGGTCGGCATGTGACCCTCGCTCAGGCACTCGGCGCAGGTGCGCGTCGTCACCGGGCGGCGCTGCAGGCGGTCGGCGGTGAACTCGGCGCTGACGATCCCGGTCGGCACCGCCAGCGTGCCCCAGCCGATCAGCATCATCACCGACGCGATCACGCGGCCGAAGGTGGTCTGCGGGGTGATGTCGCCGAAGCCCACCGTCGTCATCGTCGTGATCGCCCAGTACACGCCCACGGGGATGCTCGAGAAGCCGTTCTCCGGCCCTTCGACCACGTACATCAGCGTACCCATGACCAGCACGACGCCGAGCACGAAGCTCAGGAAGACGAAGATCTTGTGCCGCGCCGCCGACAGCGCGCGCCCGAGCGCGCCGAACTCCGCCACGTAGGCGCCGAGCCGCAGGATGCGGAACAGCCGCAGCAGCCGCAGCACTCGGACGTCGAGCAGAGCGTGGGCGCCCGGCAACAGCACGGCGAGATAGGTCGGCAGGATCGCCAGCAGGTCGATCACGCCGTAGAAGCTGCGCGCGTAACGCCCCGGCCGCCGCACGCAGACGAGCCGGGCGACGTACTCGACCGTGAACGCGAGCGTGAAGAACCACTCCAGCACCGCCAGCACCTCGCCGTGCCGCGCATGCACGCCGGCCATGCTGTCGGCGATGACGACCGCGACGCTGGCCAGGATGAAGGCGATCAGCGCGAGGTCGAACGCACGGCCGGCGCGGGTGTCGGCCTCGAAGATGATGGTGTACAGCCGCCGCCGCCAGCCGGCATCGGCAGCGCCGCCGTCGGACGGCGGAGGGTCGATCGGCAGCGGGGCGGCAGGCGGCAGCGGGGGCACGCCGCGATGCTAGGGGATGCACGGGCGGCCGACGGGCCGCTCGTCCGGCGCACCCACGCGGGCACCGCGCGAGTGGCCGCGGAGCTGATCGCGCGAGACACAGCGGCTCGGGCCGCACAATTCCTGGCCTTCGACCACCGCCCCGATGCCCGACGCTGCTCCGCACTCCCTCGCCGCGCTAACCGCTCGCCACGGGCCGCACTACCGCTGGAAGGTGCTGGCGACGATCATGCTCGGCAGCATCGCGGCGATCATGTCGTCGACGATCGTCAACGTCGCGGTGCCGGACCTGATGCGTCAGTTCACGATCGGCCAGGAACGTGCGCAGTGGGTGGCCACCGCGTTCATGGCGGCGATGGCACTGTCGATGTTGCCGACGCCGTGGCTGCTGCAGCGCTTCGGATACCGCCATCTCTACCAGGGCGCGATCGTGCTGCTGATGGGCGGCGGGCTCGTCGGCGGCCTCGCGCCGACCTACGAAGTGGTGCTCGCGATGCGCGCGACCGAGGGCCTGGCCGCCGGCATGCTGCAGGTGGTGCCGGCGATCATCATCCTGCGCGCGTTCGAGCCCGGCACGCAGGGCCGCGCGATGGGCATCTTCGGGCTCGGTGTCGTGCTGGCGCCGGCGGTCGGCCCCAGCATCGGCGGCCTGCTCGTCGAGCACTTCGGCTGGCGCTCGATCTTCTTCGTCGTGCTGCCGTTCGGCGCGCTCGCGCTGGTGCTCGCGCAGCGCATCCTGCCGGTCGCCGCACCCGGCGGCGCGCCGCCGAACGCGAACCCGACGCGGCTCGACGGGGTCGGGCTGGTGCTCGCCGCGGTCGGCGTGATCGCGCTGCTGAACGGCCTCGTGCGGCTGCACGACGCGCCGCTGGCCCCGGCGTTCGTGCTGCTCGGGGTCGGCGTCAGCGCGCTGGCGGTGTTTGCGTGGCACGAATGGCGTTCGGCGGCGCCGCTGCTGGACCTCCGCCTGGTGCGCCATCGGACCTTCCGCATGGGCGCGGTGGTCGCCTTCATCTACGGCATGGGCCTGTTCGGCTCGACCTACCTGGTGCCGGTGTTCATGCAGACCGCGCTGCAGTTTCCACCGTCGGAAGCCGGCGCGGCGCTGCTGCCGGCCGGGCTGGTGCTGGCCGCGACGATTCCGCTCGCGGGCCGGCTGGCGGACCGGTTCGCGCCGCACGGGCTGGTCGCCGTCGGGCTGGCGCTGCTCGCGCTGTCGTTCGCGCTGATCGGCACCGTCGGCACCGGCACCGCGCTGTGGGTGCTGATGACGTGGGCGGTGGTCGGCCGCATCGGTCTGGGATTCGTGCTGCCGTCGCTGAGCCTGGGTGCGCTGCGCGGGCTGTCGGCGGACGAAATCTCGCAGGGTTCCAGCGGCATCAGCTTCGCGCGCCAACTGGGCGGGGCGGTCGGCATCAGCGTTGTCGGCATCGTGCTCGAGTGGCGCCTGCGAGTGCACGCCGGCGCCGGGGGCTCGCCCCTGGCGGGCTTCGCCGAGACCTTCTGGATGGTCGCCGGCCTGTCGCTGCTGGCGACGGTGGCGGCGCTGCGCATGCGGCTGCCGGACGCACCGGGCGCTGGCGCGACAGCCGGAAAATGACTACGCTCGCGCGGCGGTCGGCGACCCCTATGGTCGCCGCTGGCGGGCGATGCCGAAGTTTCATGTTGTCACGCAGGGAGATCACCTGTCCGCGCTGGCCGAGGCGAATGGCTTCGCCGACTTTCATCGCATCCTGGACCGCCCCGAAAACGCCGCGTTGAAGGCGCTGCGTGACCCGCACACCCTGTTCCCCGGCGACCGGGTCTTCATCCCGGATGGCACGCAGCGCACCGAGCGGCGCGCGACCAACGCGCTGCACACCTTCGAAGCCGATGTGCCGACGCTGCTGCTGCGCGTCAAGCTGCTCGATCTCGACGGCCGACCACTGCGCGGCGTGCCCGTTGCGCTGACCTTGCCGCCGGCGCCAGACCCGAGTGCCGAGGCGACCGATGGCGCCGGCGTCGTCGAGAAACAGATCCAGCGCTCGCGTGACCAACGGGGGCGGGCCGTCGCGACGGCCAAGGTCGCGAAGCCCGCGCCCGGAGAGGCACCCGAGCGCGACATCACCTACGACCTCGTCATCGGTGGCCTGAACCCCCACCTCAAGTTCTCGGGCCAGCAGGCGCGCCTGTCAAACCTCGGCTACTTTGCCGGCTACACGGTGCGCGACGTCGATGCGATCCTGTGGGCGGCGGAGGAGTTTCTCTGCGACGAGACCAAGCAACGCCTGCAACCGGGGCAGCGGCCGCCGATCAAGCCGGCGCCCGGCGGCGGCGAGCAGGAGCCCGACCCGGAGCGGGCCCGCGAGCCCACCGGTATCGACGATGCGGCGCTGCGCGACCGGCTGCGCAAGGCGCACGGGGTCTAGGTGGCAGAGCCGATCTTCATCGTCGACATCGGCCCGGACGGCATCGTCGCGGTGCATCCGCAGCGCCTGCAGCTGCCGGTACTGCTGTCGCCGATCACCGAGGAGCGCAAGGCCAGCGACGTGAACACGGTGCGCGAGCCGATGGTGGCGATCGCGTGCATGAAGCTGCCCGACGGTTCGTTCGAGTTCGACTCCTCGCTGATCGTGCCGAAGGCCGAGTCGCGCCTGCAGAAGTTCGCGCAGCTGATGCTGGCGCTGCGCGACCAGGACGCGGCCGAGCCGAAGCGTTTCGCGCCGATCTCGATCTTCGGCCATGCCGACCCGACCGGGCGCGAGAGTTACAACGCGACGCTGTCGGGGCGGCGTGCGCTGGCCGTCTACGCGCTGCTGACGCGCCGGCTCGAGATCTGGGACACGCTGTTCAAGGGCTTCGGTGGCGATGAATGGGGCCGTCTTGCCGCGCGCGTGATGCTGTCGGCGTCGCTGCGCCGGCCGAAAGGACTGCCGGCCGAGCCGCCGTTCTTCGCCGGCCCGACGACCGCGGCAACCGCGGCCGACAAGGCGGCGCTCGACCGCACGACCGACGACGCGATCAAGGCCTACAAGCGCGCACGCGCCGCCGAGCTCGGGCTGAGCGACCCGTCCAAGGCCAGCGCGAGCCTGGACACGCCGACCCGTCACCTGCTGTTCCGCGAGTACATGGATGCGATCTGCCACGACGCGGACGGCAACCCCTTCGTGCTGGTCGCCGACCGCGACTTCATCGCGCGTGACCAGGGCACGCAGCACAAGGGCGACGTGCAGGGCTGCGGCGAGTTCAACCCGATCTTCCTGCTGTCCAAGGAGGAGGACGACCGGCTCAACGCGGACAAGGAGTTGCACGCCGCGCGCAACGCGCGCTACGCGCGCGACCGGCGGGTGGTGGCCTTCGTCTTCCGGCACGGCACGCACATCGATCCGACCAAGTGGCCGTGCCCGGTTGCGCAGGTGCAGGTCGAGGCGTCCGCGGGCGTGTTGGCCGCGTGCAAGCTGCGCTTCTGGTCCGACGCGAAGACGCGCCTCGCGCCGGCCGAGGACGAACGGGTCTTCGGCAAGGCGATGGAGCTTGCCGAACCCGACGACGACGGCGACTTCGAGGTCGACGACAAGGGCCACGTGCTGCTGCGCGAGGTCGGCACCACCGGCAACACGATGGGCTGCCGCTTCTATCACGGCTTCGCGGTCTACTCGCCGTGCGAGGCCAAGCTCAAGGAGTGGGTGGTGCGCTTTCGCATCGATGGTTTCGACAAGCCGCCAGCGCCGAACAAGCCCGTGCCGCTGGCCAACCGTCGTTTCGTGGTCACCTTGGGTGAGTCCGGGGTGTCGGCGGTGGTGCGCGGCGCGCTCGACGCGAAGGGCGAACTGCGCATCCCTGTGCTCGATCCGCACGTGCTGATCAACGTCCGGCTGGACGCCTGGGGCCGCCTGCTCGACCCCGCTGCGCCGCCCCCGGCCACCGACCCCGACGAGGATCCCAACCAGCTCGTCGACGGCAAGTTTCCGGACGAGGACAAGTTCCTCAGCCTGACGCTGGATGCCGGCGCGCTGAAGAAGATCCGCAGCGACGAAGACCAGGACGACCTGGCGTCACGCCAGCGCCTGTACAACCTCGGCTTCGGCCCGCCCGACCCGGCGCGCTGGGAACGTGATCGGGACCAGGTGCCGGCGGCGCGCGCCTACCGCAACTCACGCCGACTGCCGGACAGCGCCGACCTGCGCACGGAGCTCGAGCAGGAACACGAGTTGCGCGACGCCGCCCCGCCGATCGATCCGGAAGACGACCCGACGGTCGATCCGGCGACTGGTGCGTAGGGCGCCCGGGGGCGTGATGCGCGATTCAACATGAGCAGCGAACCCAAGGCGCTCGACCGGCGCCGTCCGTTCCGCCGCATCGGCAACGATGCGTTCATCCCGACGCGTGCGCTCGATGGCGACGGCGCCGCCTGTGGCTGCCGGCTGGAGCGGGATCTGGGTGACATCGAGGCCAAGCTCGACCAGTTCGTGAAGGACACGCGCGACACGGTGGTCGGGAAGACGATCGGGCA
>JBDTUO010000154.1:0-6705 GCA_040007675.1 Rubrivivax sp. | reverse complement strand
GGTGGCACAGCGCGCGGATCTCGTCGAGCTTGTGGCTGATGTACAGGATGCTGCAGCCGTCGGCGGCGAGCTGGCGCAGCGTGACGAACAGCCGCTCGACCGCCTGCGGCGTCAGCACCGAGGTCGGTTCGTCGAGGATCAGCAGCCGCGGCGCGGTCAGCAGCGCCCGCACGATCTCGACCCGCTGGCGCTCGCCGACCGACAGCGTGTGCACCGGTCGCTCGGGGTCGACCTCCAGCCCGTAGGTGCCGGCGACGTCGCGGATGCGCTGCGTCACGGTCGCGCGTGAACCCGCGTGGTCGAGCCCGAGCCAGACGTTCTCGGCCACGGTGAGCGTGTCGAACAGGCTGAAGTGCTGGTAGACCATGCTGATGCCCAGGGCGCGCGCGGCGGCCGGGCTCGGGACGCTGACCACGTCGCCGTTCCAGCGGATCTCGCCCGCGTCCGGGCGCACCGCGCCGTAGATGATCTTCATCAGCGTCGACTTGCCGGCGCCGTTCTCGCCCAGCACGGCGTGGATCTCGCCGGGCGCCACGCGCAGCGCGACGTCGTCGTTGGCCACCACCGACGGGTAGGCCTTGCGGATGCCGCGCAGTTCCAGCCGCGGCGTCATCGGCGCGCGCCCTCTGGCGCCGGTGCGGCGCTGGCGCGACGGAAGCGGCTGCGACCGGCGACGAAGGTCTCGGCGAGGTTGCGCTCGTCGGCCAGCATCAGCCACGCGAAAACCCGTTCGTGCAGCGTGCGTGCGGCGGCATCGCGGAGCGTGGCCACCGGGCCGGCCGCCCAGTCCCAGACGCAGACGTCGGCCGTCGCACCGACCTCGAGCGAACCGATCTCGCCGGCCAGGTGCAGCGCGGCGGCGGCGCCGCGCGTGGCCGCGTGCAGCAGCGCCCAGGCGGTCGGCTGCCCGCCCTGCAGCGCCTGCACCTGGTAGGCGGCGGCGAGCGTGCGCGGCATCGCCAGCGTGGTGCCGCCGCCGACGTCGGTCGCCATCGTCAGCGCGACACCCTGCGCCGCGAGCTGGCGCCAGTCGAGCAGCCCGCTGCCGAGGAACAGGTTGGACGTCGGGCAGTGCGCGACCTGCGCCCCGGCCTCGGCCAGCGCGGCGCGGTCGGCGTCGTCGAGCCAGATGCCGTGCGCGAACACCGAACGCGCGACTAGCAGGCCATGGCGGGCGTAGACGTCGAGGTAGCTGCGCGCGTCGGGGAACAACTCGGCGACCCAGCGCACCTCGGCGCGGTTCTCGGCGACGTGGGACTGGAAGTAAAGGTCCGGGCGCGACGCCAGCAGCCGCCCCGCCAGCGCCAGTTGCGCCGGCGTGCTGCTCGGCGCGAAACGCACCGTCAGCGCGTAGGCCTGGCGATCGCGCCCATGCCAGCGTTCGATGCCGGCGCGGCAGTCGCGTTCGGCCTGCGCCAGGTCATCGTCGCGCAGGCCGTCGGGCGCGTGGCGGTCCATCAGCACCTTGCCGGTGATGCAGCGCATGCCGCGCTCCACCGCAGCCTCGGCCATCGCGTCGGCGGACACCGCGTGCACGGTCGGGAACACCACCGCCGCCGTCGTGCCGTGCGCCAGCAGCGCGTCGGCGAAGACCGCGGCGCCGGCGCGAGAGACCTCGGCGTCCGCGTAGCGGACCTCGGCCGGGAAGGTATAGCGCTCGAGCCAGTCGAGCAAGGCCGTGCCGTGGCTGGCGATCACCTCGAGCTGCGGCAGGTGCACGTGGGTGTCGATGAAGCCCGGCAGGACCAGCCGCCCCGCGTGGTCGATGCGTTCCCAGCCGTCGCCGGGGTCGGCGGCCTGACGGCCGACGATGCGGCTGCCGTCGAGCAGCAGCCAGTGATCGGCGTCGAAGCGGACCGCGGGCGACGCGGTGTCGTTCAGGCCGGGGTCGGCGACCCCGTCCAGCAGGTCACCCCGGATCGCGCGGCGGGTCATCGGTCGCACCGGTCCGTCATGGGGCTGCATTGTGGCGGCACGCGGGAGAGTACCGTTCGGCCATGCTGCCTGCCGATTCCATTGCCGCATGAGGGCGCAGCCCGAAGGTCCTCCGGTGAGCCAGCGCCCGATCCGCTTCGTCCACCGCGGCGCCGTCGTCGAGGTCGACGGCCTCCCGCTGACGACCACGGTGCTGGCGTGGCTGCGCGAGCAGGCGCGCCGCACCGGCACCAAGGAAGCTTGCAACGAGGGCGACTGTGGCGCCTGCGCGGTCCTCGTCGGTGAACTCGACGCGGACGCCGACGGCCCGACGCGGCTGCGCTGGCGCCCGTTCAACGCCTGCCTGATGTTCGTCGCCGCGCTCGACGGCAAGGCGCTGCGCACGGTCGAGGACCTGCCGGCCGACCACCCGGCGCCGCTTGCGATGGTCACGCACCACGGCTCGCAGTGCGGCTTCTGCACCCCGGGCTTCGTGATCTCGCTCGCCGCCCTGCACGACCGCCATCACAAGGATCTCACGCGGCCGACGCGGCGCGAGATCGCCGACGCGCTGGCAGGCAACCTGTGCCGCTGCACCGGCTACCGACCGATCCTCGATGCGGGCGAGGCGATGTTCGACGCCCCGCCCTCCGCGGCCCCGGCCGACGATGATGCGACCCGCACGGCGCTGCATCGCCTGCGCGCCGACCCGCCGCTCGAATACGCGGCGCTGCAGCCGGCCACCGGCGCCGTCGAGCGCTGGTCGGCGCCCCGCACGCTCGACGCCCTGGCCACCGCGGCCGCGGCGCAGCCCGATGCGACGCTGATCTCCGGCGCCACCGACATCGCACTGTGGGTGAACAAGCAGCAACGCGTGTTGCCGGCGCTGATTCACGTCGGCGCGGTGCCGGAATTGCGCCGCATCGAGCGTGCGGACGGCGTGCTGCGCATCGGCGCCGCGGCGCCGCTGGAGGACGCCTGGGCCGCGCTGACCGAACAGCTGCCGCCGCTGCGCGAGATGTTCCTGCGCTTCGGCTCGCCGCTGGTGCGGCACGCCGGCACGCTCGGCGGCAACCTCGTCAATGGCTCGCCCATCGGCGACGGCGCGCCGGTGCTGATGGCGCTCGGCACGACGCTGCTGCTGCGCCACGGCGCGGTCGAGCGCACGCTGGCGCTGGATCACTTCTATGTCGACTACCTGAAAAACCGGCGCGCTCCGGGGGAACTGCTGGTGCGCATCGACGTGCCGCTTCCCGGAGCGGCCACCACGCTGCGCGCCTACAAACTCGCCAAGCGCTACGACAGCGACATCTCGGCGCTCGCGTGCGGCTTGGTGTTGGTGCGCGACCTCGCGGACGCGCTGGCCCCGGTGCGCGACGTGCGCTTGGTCTTCGGCGGGTTGGCAGCGACCGTGCGGCACGCGGCGCAGGCGGAGGCGGCCGTGCGCGGCCAGCCGTGGTCCGAGGCCACGCTGCGCGCCGCGCAAGCGGCGCTGGCGCAGGACTTTCAGCCCTTGAGCGACCATCGCGGCAGCGCGGCCTACCGGTTGCGTTCGGCGCGGGCCCTGCTCGAGCGCTTCTGGCTCGAGACCCGCGCCAGCGATCCGCTGCCGGCCGCGATGGCCAGCGTCTGGCATGCCGCCGCCGGGGCGCCTGCCGCATGAATCAGCCGCGCGAGCAGACACGCTTAGCCCCGGCCGCGCGCGAGCGGCCGGCCGAGGTCGGCCGTGCCCGTCCGCACGAGTCGGCCGCGCTGCACGTGCGTGGCGAGGCCGCGTATGTCGACGACCTGCCCGAACTCGCCGGCACGCTGCACGCGGCGGTGGGCATTTCGCCGCTCGCGCACGGCACGCTGCTCGGCATCGACGTCGACGCGCTGCGTGCCCTGCCGGGCGTGGTGGACGTGCTGACTGCGGCCGACATCCCGGGCGCGAACGACTGCGGGCCGATCGTGCACGACGACCCGATCCTCGCGCACCAGACGCTGCACTACCTCGGGCAGCCGGTGTTCGTCGTGGTGGCGACGTCGCGCGAACTCGCACGCCGCGCCGCCGCGCGGGCCAAGGCCGTGATCCGCGCCGAGGTACTGCCGGCACTGCTGACCGCGCGCGCCGCGCACGCCGCCCAGCAATACGTGGTGCCGCCGATGCACCTCACGCGCGGCGACGCCGGCGCCGCGATCAGCGCCGCGCCGCACCGGCTGCGGGGCAGCTTCCGCCTCGGCGGGCAGGAACAGTTCTACCTCGAAGGCCAGATCAGCGTCGCGATCCCGCAGGAGGACGCGACCATGCTGGTGCACTGCTCGACCCAGCACCCGACCGAGATGCAGAGCGTCGTCGCGCGCGCGCTCGGCGTCGCAGCGCACAAGGTCCAGGTGGTGTGCCGGCGCATGGGCGGCGGCTTCGGCGGCAAGGAGTCGCAGTCGGCGGTGTTCGCCTGCCTCGCCGCCGTTGCGGCGGTGAAGCTGCAGCGGCCCGTCAAGCTGCGGGTCGACCGCGACGACGACTTCCTGATCACTGGCCGGCGGCATGGATTCGAGTACGACTGGGACATCGGCTTCGACGACGACGGGCGACTGCTGGGCGTCGAGCTCACGCTGATCGCCAACGCCGGCTGCAGCGCCGACCTGTCGCCGCCGGTGATGGTGCGCGCGCTGTGCCACGTCGACAACGCGTACTGGCTGCCGCACGTGGCGCTGCACGGCTTCTGCGCACGGACGAACACGCAGAGCAACACCGCGTTCCGCGGCTTCGGCGGGCCGCAGGGGGCGCTCGCGACCGAGATGATGCTCGACGACGTCGCGCGCCACCTGCAGCATTGCCCGCTCGCGGTGCGCCGCGCAAACTTCTACGGCGTCGGCACGCGCGACACGACGCCCTACGGCCAGCGCGTCGAGGACAACATCCTCGCGCCGCTGGTGAATCGCCTCGTCGAGAGTGCGGACTGGGCGGCGCGGCGCGGCGCGGTCGACGCCTTCAACGCCGCCAGCCCGGTGCTGAAGAAGGGGCTGGCGCTGACGCCGGTCAAGTTCGGCATCGCCTTCAACGTCGCGCACTACAACCAGGCCGGCGCGCTGGTGCACGTCTACACCGATGGTTCGGTGCTCGTGAACCACGGCGGCACCGAGATGGGCCAGGGGCTGAACACCAAGGTGGCGCAGGTGGTGGCGCACGAGCTCGGCATCGCGTTCGAGCTCGTGCGCGTCACCGCCACCGACACGCAGAAGGTCGCCAACACCTCGGCCACCGCGGCGTCGACCGGCAGCGACCTCAACGGCAAGGCGGCGCAGGACGCGGCGGCGCGCATCCGCGGCCGGCTCGATGAGTTCATCGCGCTTCAACCGCAGCACGCCGCGCTGCCGTGGCCGGCGCTGATTCAGCAGGCCTACTTTGCGCGCATTCCGCTGTGGAGCGAGGGCTTCTACGCGACCCCCGGGCTGCACTGGAACCGCGACACGCTGCAGGGCCGGCCCTTCTTCTACTTCGCGTACGGCGCCGCGGTCAGCGAAGTGGTGCTGGACACGCTGACCGGCGAACACCGGCTGCTGCGCGCCGACCTGCTGCACGACGTCGGCCGCTCGCTGAACCCTGCCATCGACCTCGGGCAGATCGAAGGTGCCTTCATCCAGGGCATGGGCTGGCTGACGACCGAGGAGCTGGTCTGGCACGCCGAGACCGGCGCGCTGCTGACGCACGCGCCGAGCACCTACAAGATTCCGACCGCGAACGACTGTCCGCCGGACTTTCGCGTCGCGCTGTATGCCGACAACGACAACGTCGCTGACAGCATCCACCGCAGCAAGGCGGTCGGCGAGCCGCCGCTGCTGCTCGCGTTCTCGGTGCTGCTGGCGATCCGCGATGCGGTGGCCAGCGTCGCCGGGCAGCGGGTGAACCCACCGCTGCGGGCGCCGGCGACGCCGGAGGCGGTGCTCGACGCGCTCGACGCGGTGCGCGCGGCGTTGCCGTGAGCGAATCGTCGTCGTCAGCGTCGTCAGCGTCAGAGTCGGCGCTGCGGGCGACGGCCGCGGCCTGGCTCGCGTGCGCGCGCGCCGCCGTCATCGTCGAGGTGCTCTCTCACCGCGGTTCGGTGCCACGCGAGACCGGCACCCGCATGCTGGTCGCAACCGGCGATGGCGCGGATTCGACCGCCGGCACCATCGGCGGCGGTCACCTGGAATGGCAAGCGATTTCGCACGCGCGGGCCGGCCGCACCACGCCGTGGTCGGTGGCGCTCGGCCCCTCGCTCGGCCAGTGCTGCGGCGGCGCGTTGACGCTGGCGTTCGTACCGCTGAGCGCAGCGGCGCTGGCGAGCTGGCCGACGACGCCGCCCCGCCTTGAGATCGAACTCTACGGCGCCGGTCATGTCGGGCGCGCCATCGTGCAGCTGCTCACAGGGCTCGACGTGCGGGTGCGCTGGATCGATCAGCGCGACGATGCCTTCCCGACGGCTGCGCTGCCGTCGTCGATCGAGGCGCTCTGCGCCGAGCCGATCGAGGCCGAGGTTGCGGCTGCTCCGCCCGGCGCCTGTCACCTCGTGCTGACGCACAGCCACGACCTCGACCTGCGCCTGACCGAAGCGATCCTGTGGCGCGGCGACTTCCGCTGGCTGGGCCTGATCGGCAGCGCGACGAAACGCGCGCGTTTCATGCGCCGGCTCGCCGAGCGCGGCGTGCCTGCCGACGCGCTGGCTCGCCTGACCTGTCCGATCGGCCTGCCCGGCGTCGGCGGCAAGGCCCCGGCCGAGATCGCGATTGCCGTCGTCGCGCAATTGCTGGCGCTGCCCTCCGAGCCGC
>JBDTUO010000153.1:0-6736 GCA_040007675.1 Rubrivivax sp. | reverse complement strand
GGTGGAAGGAAAAGCGCCGTCGAATCAAGGGTCTGAAAATGGGGTGGCTGATGGGGTCGAAATGGCGATCTAAGTTGTTGATCTCGTTGGGAAAATGAAGGAAGAACGTCGCGCTGTTCCCCTGTCTGTTCCCCCAGTCCGCGCGGGACGTCATGAGACCGCCAGCCGCCACCATTCTGGCGCGATCCCGTCGCCATCGCAATGGCTCGTCACGCCACATTGAATCCAGTGAGCCGGGAGATGCAAGCTCAATCAACTGTCCCAAAGCCGCTGCGAACCAGGTCCGCGATCCGAACCGCCATGCTGCGCGCAGGATCGAACGGAAGGTCCTCGAATCCGAAGGCCGCATAGAGCTTCCGCACATCGTCATCCAGCGGATGCGTCAGCAAGCAGAAGCAGCCGACTTGGTCGGACAGGTGCACCGCCGTGGTGAGCGCATAGAACATCAGCGATCGCGCAATGCCCTGCCGCTGCCTCCGCAGGTCGACCGCCAACTGGCCGAGCAGGATGGCGGGCATCGGGTCGGGTCGATTTCGCTGCTGCGACTTGGGCAACCAAGCTCGCTCGACCTGCGCAGTCGACAGGCTCACGTAGCCGACGATGCTGCCGGCTTCAGCATCGCAGATCACGGTTGTCCGCGAAACACCCAACTCCTGGTTGCGCCAGGCGTGGCGCCGGAACCAGTGGTTCAACGCGTCGCGACCGCAATCGAACGCCGCCGTGTCGTCATCTGCCGCGAGGGGTCGCGGCGGAGTGAAGGCGGCCGCTGTGTCTGAGGTCACTTCTGCCAGACGGGGCGAGTCTTGGACAGTTTTCGAAGCGCCGGTACTTCCCGCGCAGGCGAGCTGGCCCAGGCCTCGAACCGGGCCCAGTCCTTCGCTGGAATCGTCACGATGCGGCGATTCAGCAGGTCGGACTCGGCCGCTTCGAGCGCACGCCGCCTCACGAAGTCGCTGAGGTTGGTACTGGCCTGTTCTGCCGCGGCCTCCAGCAAGGCACGTTCGCTGGCACTGACGCGAACACTCAGAACGGCGGCGGAAGCTGTTGGCACGAGGACATCTCCCTAGAAATGTATGACAATAGCATACAAGACCACGAAGCGCCATTCTCCGACCATCTCCCCTACCTTCGACCAGCGCGGTGCCGTGGCCGCGTTAGGCGACAGCTCGACCAGCTTCAACCACCACACCTGATTTCAACCATGACGTTCACCCCCTGCGCCCGCGCGATCACGAAGACGCGGCCCGCGTCGCGATCTCGTGGTTGGCCGAGCGCCATCGCAAGGGCTGGCGCAGCGCGTTCGAGGCCCTGCTGGACCTCTGGCGGCCCGAGGGTCCACGTGACGGCTGGCAGCTGGACGAAGACGGCATGACCATGGTGTCGATCAACGCCGGCGAGTGGTTGATCTCCCGCGGGGAGATCAACGCCCGTGGTGGTCTGCGAGAGATCAACGCCTACCTGTTGGGGCGGGACGGCCCGTTTCTCACGCCCGGCCAGCGCGACTGGATCGCTCAACTGCGCGCACGGCCCCTGCGCCTGTACCGGGTCACCGACGTGCAGCCCGGCGCCGGCATGACCCTGATCGACGAGTTCGACCCGCAGGCCCAGCCGCAGCCGATGCGCGAGATCAGCGGCAGCCGCAGTGCGAGGCCGGGCATGCTGATGGGCGCGCGCATCATGGAGGTCGCCAACGGCGCGGGCGTCGACGGGCACCGTGAGCTCTCGGGGGCCATCTATC
The DNA here is from genome assembly GCA_040007675.1 of Rubrivivax sp. Classification (GTDB taxonomy): domain Bacteria; phylum Pseudomonadota; class Gammaproteobacteria; order Burkholderiales; family Burkholderiaceae_C; genus Rubrivivax. The sequence continues at coordinate 4,998 of JBDTUO010000153.1, read as the reverse complement.
CCTTCTCCAAACTGGCGGAGGCGGCCGTACTGGTGCAGGCCCGGCAGGTGCTGGCCGGCTCTGCCGGATTCAACCTCCACATCGACAACCAACGCGATCTGCTCGAACTGGAGATCGCCCGCGCGTGGCTAGACCAGTGGTTCACGCCCGCACCGCTGCCGCAGATCCAGGATGCGTCGACCGGCAATCCCCTGCTCCTGGTGACCGACCACTACCGGGTGCTCGATGCGGCGGCGCTCGCCGCTTCCTTGGCGTCGCAGCCCGATGTCAGCGGCGATGCGCAGCAGGGATGGAATCGCATGATCGAGGGCGCTGACGGCGCGCAGCGCAGCCTGTCGACGATCAACCCAGGACGCAGCACCGACCGCGTCGAACTCTTCCACCGCACACAGCGGCTGGCGGATGTTGGCCGCGCCTGGTTCGAAGGCGTGACCGGCGCGGCCGTGCAGCACCTGACGCGCGAGATCACCGATCCGGCAGGCCATTTCGCCCGAGCGGGCGGCGGCGAAACGGGCCGCACGCCGCGATCCTCCTCCACAAGCACACCGGACCTGCCGCCCGAGGTCATCGCACAGGCCATCGAGCAAGTGCTCCATCGCCATTACGCCAACTGGGCTGACGAGACGATTCCCGCTCTGGACGGACGCACGCCGGGTCAGGCCATCACCACACCGGCGGGCTTGGAGCGCGTGAAGGGCCTGCTGCGCGAGTACGAGGAAGGCGAGCGCCAGCAGTCCGCCGCCCAAGGGCGGCCCGCCGTGTCCTACCAGTTCTTGTGGGACGCCTTGCGGATATCGAGGTGAGCACGGACGGCACCCCGCCCGCCAGCGGTGGCGATGCCGCACGGGTGTTGACCATCGACCTCGAGGAGCTGACCTGGGCCTTGAACTCGCGCGACCCGCTCGGGGAGTGCAGCCACTGGCTGAACATCGAGTCCGGGACGATCCTGTCCCTGATCGGACCCGATGCCGACGACGAAGCCGACGAGGATCCCTGCGAGCACGACCGCTGGCTGTTCATCGAACCCATCGAGTCGTCCGAGACCTTCCGCGTCATGGAGGACTTCGTCGATCAGTGCGGCGATGACCGCCTCGCCCGGGCGCTCGGGCAAGCGCTGCGACAGCGCAAGCCCTTCCGTCGCTTCAAGGACGCGCTGGCCGCGCACCCGGCGCAACGCGAGGCCTGGTTCGCCTTCGAACGCCAGGCCATGGAGGCGATCGCACGGCGGTGGTGCGAAAACCATTGCATCTCGCCCCGGTGGGCCGCCCGGCCGAACAGGCCAACGCCTTGAGCCGCGTCAGATCGTCGAGGTCCGCCCGTCGCTGCGCTACCCTGCGCTCGTAGCTCGCCTGGTTCTTGGTGCACACCAGCACATGCGGGCTGCCCTTGCGCTCGGTGCTGCAATCAACGTCGTGCTGGCGCTGACGGATCGAGTCCTCGACGTGACGGCGATCGGCCTCGCGCGCCTTGAGTGCGCCAGACCTCCTGGTCGGCACTCTGCAGGAAGCGGCCCAGTGCCAGGCAGTGCTCGCAACGGCAGCTGATGCGGGCCTCGCGCCGCCAGTCGGCAGGCGGCGCCAAGTCCAGTGAAGACAGTGCGCGCAGGTGGTCCAGAGCAGCCGCCCGCAGCCTCAGGCAGGCCGGCCGGTTCAGCAGCGCGGTCCGCTCGGCGAGACGGCGCAAGGCCGGAACGATGACGGCATCCATGCCATAGGTCCTGGGCCAGGCCAGCCAGTGCGTCACGGCCTCGTCGGCCAACGCGGACAGGCCCGCAGGCCCCGCGGGGGCCAATGCACGAAGCGTGTCGTGGACCACGCCTGCATCGACGCGTTCGCGGCGCCACGTGTCGGCCGGCGACTGTGGTCGCGCCGGATCGCCCGGCATGGCAGCGAGCAGTGGGATCGGCATTGCCTTGCACCACGGCCAGCAGCAGCGAACCGATGCAAGGGACCGGCAGCAGCTTCAGGGCCTGCACCAAGGCAGCGTTGTCACCCACAGCATAGCCACCGGCCGCAACGACGTTGGCCAGCATCGATTCGATGTGCTCGCGATCCTGCAGCTGCACCAGTTGCGACAGCACCACGCTCTCAGCGCTCGGCCCATCGTGCACCCGACGAGCGGCTTGCACGGGCCAGCACGCCAGCATCTCTACGGCCAGATCGTGGGCCTCGTGCCAGGCTGCGCGACCCGGTTCGGCTCCGCTGTCGATCCAGGCCCTGACCATGCCGTCCAGCGCCGGCATTGAGGCTGCGAAACCGGCCCGCGCGATCAACCGCAGCCTCTGCGCCTCGGGCCACAACACCATTGCCGCCCGCTGGTAGCTGCGCTCGAACGAGGCGCCTTCGTTTCCGGTGGCCTCGTGGAAGTGCTGTTCGTCCGGCTCCATGTCGATCAATGCATCCGGCGGGCAGACCTCGCCTTCGCTGAACGGCAAGGTGCCCAAGGACGCCACGCCGCCGTCGGGCCGTCTCTCATCCGACAGAGTCAAGGAGCGATCGAAGACCTCGGCCACCCTGAACTCGTCATCGTTCTGGTCATCGCAGACGTCGTCGTGGTAGCGGCCACGCCAGCGTGTGCTGGAGTAGCCGTTGTGCTCCGCCGCACCACTCTCTTCGATGCGCAGCAGCGCCACGTAGAGATCGCAGGCGGCACCGCCCGTGGCTGTAGTCAGCACTGTGGCAGACGCAGCATCTGCGCCCTTGAGCGCAGCAAACGACAGCTCGGCCGGCGTGTAGGCGTGAGCCAGCGGGTAGACCAGCTTGAGCGGCCGGTCCTCGTCTGGTCGCACCGGCTCTTCGCACCAACGGCGCAACAAGCGCTCCAAAGCATCCGTCTCGTTGTCGTACGACGGCGGACGGGGCAAGCGGCCGCGGCCCGTGCGTCGCAAGTTGTAGACGAGCACCAGCCGGCACCCCGAGTCGATGGTCAGCACCTCGTGCACGCAGTCGGCATAGAAGGCGGCCCAGGCAACCTCGGACACATCAGCGCAGCGCAGGTCGAGTCGAGCTTCGCGCCTGTGATGACGGATCACCAGTTCACCGCCCGCGTGCAGCGACGGCAGCGCGACGATGAGCGTGCCGAACATCCCGGGCGACTTTTCGGCGTCGCGATGCTCGAGGAAGAAGCTGCCCTCGTCGTAGACCAGCAGCTTGTACAGCTCGGCCTCCACCCCGACACCTGCGCCCAGACCCATGGCCGCGCGTTCGACGATGCCGTCCAGCATGGCCGGCCAGTGCTTGCCCCAGATGCGAACGCGGTCGGCGCTGATCTGCCAGCTGCGGCGCACAGAGGTGTCGACCAGCGTGTCTGCCCCGCGGCCATAGGGCGCGCGTTCAGCCGCCGCGATGAGTTGCGCGGCCTGCGCCGGCAGCAGCGGCAAGGCAATTGGGCCGATGCCTTCAACCTCGATCAGCGGAAGATGCAAGGCGCACTCGCCAGCCGCAAAGAAGTCGCCGGGCGTCTGCACGGTTTGCAGGCCGCCGCCAGCGCGGCGTTGATTGAATCCATGATCGGTTCCCTCATGGGAGACAGTGTGCCTGGTGTCGTGCGAGTCGCACCCGATCGGCACTATCGCATCCGGTGGTCGGAGCCACCTGAACTGTTTGCCACGGCACTTTGTCGGCAGGAAAGGCACCGGTGTTGAAGTCCGCGGCAAGGCCATCCGCATCCAGTTCAGCCTGAACGGCGAAGTCGTGCGCCGAACGGTCAGGCGTGACGGCATGGCGGTCCCGCCGTCAGCAGAGAACCTCAGTGAGGCCGCACGACTCGCCGCTGAGATCCGCGGCCGAATCGCCGACGGCACCTTCTGCCACTCCGAATACTTCCCCGCGACCCGCACCGACGGAAGGCCGCTCACCATCGGCGAGCACCTCGACGCATGGCTGGCGGTCCAGCGCATTGAACCGTCCACCGCCGCGGCCTACGCATCCGCCGTGCGCTTCTGGAAGTCCGCTCCGTGCGACGACAAGGGTTCACTGCTCGGCGAGCGGGCCTTGCACCGATTGAAGGCCAGTCACGTCATGCGTGCTCTGACCTTTCGTCCCGGCCTCAACGCGAAGACCATCAACAACTACGTGACGGTGTTGCGGCGTGCACTCGACATGGCCGTCGCGGACCACGCTCTCGAAGACAACCTGGTCAGGCACGTTCGCTACCAGCGGCAGCAGACACCGTTCCCTGATCCGTTCACCCGCGACGAGGTGGAGACCATCATCGAATACATGACCGAGCGGTACCCCGATGGCGTCGCGAGCTACGTGGAGTTCAAGTTCTTCAGCGGACTTCGCCCATCGGAGATCACAGCTCTGCGCTGGGCCGATGTGGATCTGGAGCGAGACCGAGTCCATGTGCATCGCGCCATCGTGCGTGGGCTCGAAAAGAACACGACCAAGACCAGCACTGCACGCCACGTGCTGCTGAACAGCCGCGCACGGGCTGCGCTGCTGCGGCAGCGCGCGTTGACGCAATTGGCCGGCGACTTCGTCTTCCTCGACCCGCGCTACGGCAAGCCGTCGACGGAAGAGCGAGCCTTCCGGCGCAGCTACTGGGCGCCAACCTTGAAAGCTCTTGGGCTGCGCTACCGACGTCCGTACAACACTCGCCACAGCTACGCAACGATGATTCTGATGGCCAGCATGACGCCAGCGTTCTGCGCGACACAACTGGGGCACTCCGTCGGAATGCTGCTGAGCACCGACGCCCGCTGGCTGGATGGGGATCACAACGCCATGGAGATGGGCCGACTGGAAGCATCGCTTCGACGCGATTTATCCCCGGCTTTGTCCCAGAACAGGCGCCGTGTGCAGGCCGTGCGACGTTGGGCGCAGAGGGAACCGAAGGCATAGCGTTCTGCTGCCGCCATCGGTAAGCGCCGTGGATTTATCCCAAGAGCTGGGTCCCGAAATGCAAGCTATTGATTTCGCTGCGATTATTCTGGATGGCAGATGGGGTGGCTGATGGGACTCGAACCCACGACGACCAGAATCACAATCTGGGACT
>JBDTUO010000152.1:0-6737 GCA_040007675.1 Rubrivivax sp. | reverse complement strand
CGCGCTGGTGACCGAAGGGGCACTCGTCAGCGCGGTCGAGGCGACGCCGCTCGCACTGATCCAGCAGATCGGCAGCGTCTACGTCAACTTCACGCAGTCGGCCGGCGAGCTGCAGCAGCTGCGCCGGGCGCTGGCCGCCGGGCAGCTCCAGCGGGCGCCCGGCAGTGGCGAGGACGCAGTGGAAGTGCACATCCACCTCGACGACGGCAGCGAGCTCCCGAGCGTCGGACGGCTGCTGTTCAGCGACGTGTCGATCGACCCCGGCTCCGGCCAGGTCACGCTGCGCGCCGAGGTGCCGAACCGCGACGGCCTGCTGCTGCCGGGGCAGTACGTCCGCGTGCGACTGGCGCAGGCGGTGCTGCCGTCGGCGGTGCTGGTGCCGCAGCAGGCGGTGACGCGCAACGATCGCGGCGACACCGTGCTCGTCGTCGGCGAGGGCAACAAGCCCGCTCCGCGCCCGGTCAAGATCGCCGGCTCGCGTGACGGGCGCTGGATCGTCACCGGCGGCCTCGCCGATGGCGAGCGAGTGATCGTCGACGGCTTCCAGAAGATGTTCGCGCCCGGTTCGCCGGTGACGCCGGTGCCGTGGCAGGCGAACGGAGCGGCCTCCGGTGCGGCCGCGGCGGGGCCGCTGCCCGGCGGGTCGGCGGCGGCGCCGGCGGCGGCCGCCGCGTCGTCGCGCTGACGCACGCAAGGGGCGCCGCATGGCCAGCTTCTTCATCGACCGCCCGATCTTCGCGTGGGTGATCGCGCTCTTCATCCTCGTGCTCGGCGGGGTCGCGATCACGCAGCTGCCGATCGCGCAGTACCCCCCCGTGGCGCCGCCGGCGATCGTCGTGTCGGCGGTCTACCCGGGCGCCGCGGCACAGACCCTGGAGGACAGCGTGCTGTCGGTCATCGAGCGCGAGATGAACGGCGCGCCGGGGCTGATCTACATGGAGTCGGTGGCGCAGGCCAACGGCAGCGGCAGCATCACGCTGAGCTTCGAAGCCGGCACGAACGCCGACCTCGCGCAGGTCGACGTGCAGAACCGGCTGTCGCGCGCGACGCCGCGGCTGCCTGCCGCCGTGGCGCAGCAAGGCGTGCGGGTCGACAAGGCGCGCTCGAACTTCCTGCTGTTCACGATCCTTTCGTCCGACGACCCGGCCTGGGATCCGATCAAGCTCGGCGACTATGCGTCGCGCAACGTGCTGCCCGAACTGCAGCGCGTGCCGGGCGTCGGCCAGGCGCAGCTGTTCGGCACCGAACAGGCGATGCGGGTCTGGATCGACCCGGCCAAGCTGCTCGGCTTCGGGCTGTCCAGCGCCGACGTCATCGCCGCGATCCGCTCGCAGAACGTCCAGGTGCCGGCCGGCGGCATCGGCGAGCTGCCGAACATCGGCGGCCAGGGCGTCTCGGCGACGGTGGTCGTGCAGGGCCAGCTCGCGAGCGTGGAGGCGTTCGGCAACGTCGTGCTGCGCGCCGCGTCGGATGGCTCGTCGGTGCGCCTGCGCGACGTCGCCCGCATCGAGCTCGGCGCCCAGGGCTATGCGACCTCGGCGCGCCTGAACGGCAAGCCGTCCACCGGCATCGGCGTGCAGCTCTCGCCGACCGGCAACGCGCTCGAGACGGCCGATCTGATCCGCACCAAGATGGACGAGCTGAAGCGCTTCTTCCCGCCCGGGATGACGTATGCGATTCCATACGACAGCTCCCGCTTCATCCGCATCTCGATCCGGCAGGTGGCCGTGACGCTGATCGAGGCGGTGGTTCTGGTGTTCCTGGTGATGTTCCTGTTCCTGCAGAACTTTCGCTACACGGTGATCCCGACCATCGTCGTGCCGGTCGCGCTGCTCGGTACCTTCGGCGTGCTGCTCGCACTCGGTTTTTCGATCAACGTGCTGACGATGTTCGGCATGGTGCTGGTGATCGGCATCGTGGTGGACGACGCGATCGTCGTCGTCGAGAACGTCGAGCGCATCATGAGCAGCGAACACCTGCCGCCGCGCGAGGCGACGCGCAAGGCAATGGGGCAGATCTCGGGCGCGATCGTCGGCATCACGGTGGTGCTGGTGTCGGTGTTCGTGCCGCTGGCGTTCTTCGCCGGATCGGTCGGCAACATCTACCGTCAGTTCGCCACCGTCATGGTGGCGTCGATCGGGTTTTCGGCCTTCCTCGCGCTGTCACTCACGCCGGCGCTGTGCGCGACGCTGCTCAAGCCGGTGGATCCGGAGCATGCCCACGCGAAGCGCGGCCCGTTCGGCTGGTTCAACCGATTTTTCGACGCCACCTCGCGTCGCTACGGCAGCGGTGTCGGCAGCTTGCTGAAGCGGGCGGCGCGCATGCTGATCGTCTACCTGGCGGTGGTCGCCGCGGTCGGCTGGATCTACCTCAAGCTACCGAGCTCGTTCCTGCCGGCCGAGGACCAGGGCAACCTGATCGTCAGCGTGCAGCTGCCGCCGGGGGCGACGCAGGAGCGCGCGCGCGCGGTGATGGAGCAGGTCGAGGGTTTCATGCTCGAGCAACCCGAGGTCGAGAGCATCGTCGGCGTGCTCGGCTTCAGCTTCTCGGGCCAGGGGCAGAACGCCGCGCTCGCCTTCCTGACGCTCAAGGACTGGTCCGAACGCGAGGGTGCGGAACACTCGGCACAGGCGCTGGCCGGGCGCGCGTTCGGCGCGCTGATGGGCGTGCGCGACGCCTTCATCTTCCCGCTCAGCCCGCCACCGATTCCGGAACTCGGCAGCGCCTCGGGATTCAACTTCCGGCTGCAGGACCGCGGCGGCCTGGGGCACGAGGCGCTGGTGGCCGCGCGCAACCAGTTGCTCGGCCTCACCGCGCAGAGCAAGGTCCTGAGTCAGGTGCGCGCAGACGGCCTCGAGGACGCGCCGCAGGTCGTGCTCGACATCGATCGCGACAAGGCGGCGGCGCTGGGCGTGAGTTTCGACGCCATCGCCAGCACCATCGGCACCGCACTCGGATCGGCCTACGTCAACGACTTCCCGAGCCGCGGACGGCTGCAGCGCGTGGTCGTGCAGGCCGACGCCCCGGCGCGCATGCAGCCTGACGACCTGCTGCAGCTGGCGACCGTCAACGCGCGCGGGCAGGCCGTGCCGCTGTCGGCCTTCGCCAGCACGCACTGGGTCAACGGCGCGATGCAGACGGTGCGCTACAACGGCTACCCGTCGATGCGCATCGGCGGCAGCGCGGCCCCCGGGTACTCGACCGGTGACGCGATGAACGAGATGGAGCGCCTCATGGCCCAGTTGCCGGCCGGTTTCGGCTACGAATGGACAGGCATCAGCCGCGAGGAGAGGATCGCCGGCAACCAGGCGCTGCTGCTCTACGGCTTCGCGATCCTCGCGGTGTTCCTCTGCCTGGCGGCGCTGTACGAGAGCTGGGCGATCCCGCTCGCGGTCATTCTGGTGGTGCCGCTCGGGGTATTCGGCGTCGTGCTCGCGACCCTGTTCCGCGGTTACGCGAACGACGTCTATTTCCAGGTCGGACTGATCACCATCATCGGCCTGTCGGCGAAGAACGCGATCCTGATCATCGAGTTCGCGAAGGACCAGCAGGCGCAGGGCAAGTCCGCCATCGAGGCCGCGCTCGAGGCCGCGAAGCTCCGCTTCCGACCGATCGTGATGACCTCGATGGCATTCGTGCTCGGCGTGACGCCCTTGTTCTTCGCCAGCGGTGCGGGGTCGGCGAGCCAGCGCGCGATCGGCACCGGTGTCATCGGCGGCATGCTGACAGCGGTCGCGCTGTCGGTGTTCTTCGTGCCGATCTTCTTCGTCGTCGTGCGCCGCCTGTTCCCGCTCACCGCACGCCAGGAGCGGATGTATCGCCATGAGACCGAGAACCTCAACCTGCACGCGCCGCGCGAGGACCGCTGAGATGCTGGAGCGCACAGCCCCCTCCCTCGGCCGCCGCGCCGCGCGCGCCCTCGGCACCGCGTCGCTGCTCGCCGCAGCCGGGCTTGCGGGCTGCGCGCTGACACCGACCTACGAGCGGCCGCCGGCGCCGGTGGCAGCGCAGTTCCCGCTCGCCGGCGCCGAGGGGGGCCCGGCGGCAGCGGCGCTGGACTGGGACCGTTTCATCGAGGACGCCCGCACGCAGGCGCTGGTGCGGCTGGCGCTGCAGAACAACCGTGACCTGCGCGTCGCGCTGCTGAACGTCGAGCGCGCGCGCGCAGTGCTCGGCGTGCAGCGGGCCGACCTCGTGCCGAGCGTCGCGGCCGGCGTGAGCGTCGAGCGCACCAGCAACAGCAGCCTGTACACGAGCGGCTTCATCGTGCCGTCGTTCGAGCTCGACCTGTTTGGCCGCGTGCGCAGCCTGACCGATGCCGCCGCCGCGCGGGTGCTGGCGAGCGACGAGTCGCGCCGCGCGGTGCAGCTGAGCCTGATCGGGGCCGTGGCCGAGACCGAACTCGCGCTGCGGGCCGACGACGCGTTGATCGAGCTCGGCGTTCAGGTGCTCGAGTCGCGCCGGCAGTCGCTCGGGCTCGTGCAGCGCAAGTTCGACGGCGGCGTGTCCGGTGAGCCCGAGCTGCGGGCCAACCAGTCGCTCGTCGAAGGAGCACGCGTGAGTGTGATCGCGCAGCAGCGGGCGCGCGCGCAGCACCAGAACGCGCTCGTGCTGCTGATCGGCCAGCCGCTGCCGGCCGACCTGCCGCCGCCGCGCCCGCTGATCGATCACCGCTTCGCCGACGTGCCCGCGGGTCTGCCGTCCGACGTGCTGCTGCAGCGGCCCGATGTGCGGGCCGCCGAGCAGCAGTTGATGGCGGCCAATGCCGACATCGGCGCCGCGCGGGCGGCTTTCTTCCCGCGCATCTCGCTCACCGCAAGCCTCGGCCTCGCGAGCACCGAACTGTCCGGCCTGTTCGATCACCTCGGGTGGTCGTTCGCACCCCAGCTGCTGCAGCCGATCTTCAACGCCGGGCGCAACCGGTCCAACCTCGAAGGTGCCGAGGCGGCGCGCGACATCGCGGTCGCTCAGTACGACAAGAGCATCCAATCGGCGTTCCGCGAAGTGGCGGACGGCCTGGCGGCGCGCGCGACGCTCGGCGAGCAGCTCCAGGCGCAACAGGCGCAGGCCGACGCCGAGGCGCGCCGCCTGGCGGTCGTCGAGCAGGTCTACGCGGCGGGTGCCGCGAGCGCGCTCGACCGGCTCGACGCCGAACGTTCGCAGGCTGCGGCGCGGGTCGCGGTCGTTCAACTGCAGCTCGCGCAGCGGCAGAACGCATTGCTGCTGTACCGCGTGCTCGGCGGCGGCGTCGACACGATGCGCTGACGGCGCGCGGCGAGGCCGGAGCGGGCCTTGCGCATGACCGGGCGCGCCGGCATGGTCCAATGCGGCCCTCCGGCGCCCTTGGAGACCGGCCTGACATGCACGACGAACCTCAATTGCCTGCTGCCACCGCCGTGGCGTCGCTTCCTGCCAGCGAGGACAGCGCCGCGCCACCGGCGCCAGACGTCCCCGAGCCGCCTTCGCCGGACGTTCCGGTGACCGAGCCGCCTTCGCCGGATGTTCCGGTGATCGAGCCACCGACGCCTGACGTCCCGGTGACCGAGCCGCCTACGCCGGACGTTCCGGTGACCGAGCCACCGACCGATCCCGCCGGCGACGAGGCGCCGCCCTCTGCAGGGACCGGGCCCGATGCCGCGGCGACCCCGGGTCCGCCTGAGAAGCCGTCGGGTGCCGCGCTTGCGGCCGCGGTCGGTGCGGCGCTCGCCGAGCGTTTTCCGGCGTTGTTCGCCGGCAGTCCGCCGAAGCCGCTCAAGCTGCGCATCCAGACCGACATCCAGCAGCGGGCCGCCGGCGCGTTCACGCGCAAGGCCCTGTCCATCTTCCTGCACCGGCACACGACGAGCAGCGCCTACCTGCGCGCGCTCGCCGGCGCGACGCAGCGTTTCGACCTTGACGGTGCGCCGGCGGGCGACGTCACCGACGAGCACCGCGGCGCAGCAACGGCCGAGGTCGAGCGGCGGGGCGCGATCGTGCAGGCGCGCCGCGCCGCCGAACGCGAGGCCCGGCAGGCCCGGCAGCGGCGCCCGGCCGGACCGCCGCGTGGTCGTGCGCCGGCCGCAGGCGACGCGCCGCCCGCCCCCGGCACGAACGACCAACTGCCGGTGACTGACCCCGCCGCGGATGCGGCATCGGGTCGCGATCAGGCCGAACGGCCGGTGCGGCCGCCGGACAGACGGCCGGACAGACGGCCGGACAGACGGCCGGAGGCGCGCCAGACGCGGCCGACCGAGCGCCGGACGGACAGGCCGAACGAGCGACCGGTGGGCCATCGGCCAGCGCGCACCGGCGGCGGCCGCCCGCCGCCCCCCGGATCGCGCCGCGACGAAGACCGCCGGCCCGGTGATGCGCGGCCGGCGATGCGTGCGCCGATGGGCTCACCCGAGCGGCCTGACGACGCCGCGTCGGCCGCCGCCGTGCTGCCGCCGGATCCGGCGCAGCGCGAGCGCGCACTGTTGCTGCGGGCCTGGGAGGCGTCGCCGCTGGCAAAGCCGAACTTCTGTGCCCTGAAGGGGTTGTCGGCGGTCGATTTCGACGCCCAGATCACGCTTGCCGAGCGGGAGCGCGCCGACCGCGGCCGGCGCTGACGGGAGTGCGCCGACCGAGGGCGGCCCTGAGGACGCGCACCGACCGCGGCCGGCTCTGGACGCGCGCCCCGAACACCTGCTGCACACGCCCGCCGCGCGGCGGGCGTGGCACGCCACCGTCAGTCGGCGGCGAAGCAGTAGAAGCGGCCG
>JBDTUO010000151.1:0-6746 GCA_040007675.1 Rubrivivax sp. | reverse complement strand
GCACGGCGCGACAGCACGACGTTGTTGCGCTTGCGGTCGAGCTTGATGACCTTGAACTCCATCGTCTTGCCCTCGAACGGGCTCATGTCCTTGACCGGCCGGGTGTCGAGCAGCGAGCCGGGCAGGAAGGCGCGGATGCCGTTGACGAGCACCGTCAGGCCGCCCTTGACCTTGCCCGACACGGTGCCGGTGACGAACTCGCCCGAATCGAGCGAATTTTCCAGCGCCATCCAAGAGGCCAGGCGCTTGGCCTTGTCGCGCGACAGGATCGTGTCGCCATAGCCGTTCTCGACCGCCTCGACGGCGACGGAGACGAAGTCTCCGACCTGCACCTCGAGCTCACCATGGTCGTTCTTGAACTCCTCGACCGGGATGTAGGCCTCGCTCTTGAGGCCGGCGTTGACCACCACGTGGTTGAAGTCGATGCGGACCACCTCGGCGGAGATGACCTCGCCGACACGCATGTCGGCCGACTTCAGCGATTCCTCGAACAGTGCGGCGAACGATTCGCCGCCGCCGGTGGGGGTGGCAGTTTGTGTTTGGGGCATGGGTTTCCTGGGCCCGGCGCGGCTCGGAGGGTTGATCGGGAGCGGCCGGACGGTGTGTGCAACCGGAGTTGCGGGGTTAGGGTTTCAGATCGCACCGCGCCCGGTGGATCGTCCGCCCGCAGCAGCGGGGCGAGGACGGTCCGGCGGGGGAGCGCAGTGCACCGGGCTTCAGCCGCCCACCTCGGGTGAGGCGAACGGCCTGCGAGCTTCCCACCAAGCCAGCACGCGGTCGACCGACTGGTCCACCGACAACGCCGAGTTGTCGAGCTGCATCGCATCCTCGGCCGGCCTCAGCGGCGACACGCTGCGGGTCTGGTCCCGCAGGTCGCGTGCCTCGAGGTTGGCGCGAAGACTGTCGATATTAGATGGAATTCCGTTGGAAATCAACTGGTTATGCCGCCGCAGCGCACGCTCGGCGGCGCTCGCGGTCAGGAACACCTTGAGCGCCGCGTCGGGGAACACGGCCGTGCCCATGTCGCGCCCGTCGGCGACCAGCCCCGGCGCTCGCCGGAACGACTGTTGCAGCGCCAGCAGTGCAGCCCGAACGGCCGGCAGCGCCGATACGCGCGACGCGAGCATGCCCGTCTGTTCGCTGCGCAAGGCGTCGCTGACCTCCCGACCTCGCAGCCAGACCCGCCCGGCCTCGAAGCGCAGGTCGAGCGTGGCCGCCAGCGCCGCGACGCCGGCCTCGTCATCGGTGGCGACGCCGTCGGCCTGGGCGGCGAGTCCGGCCGCCCGGTACAGCATGCCGGAATCGAGCAGGTGGTAGCCGAGCCGCTCGGCGAGTGCGGCGGCCAGCGTGCCCTTGCCCGAGGCGGTCGGGCCGTCGACGGTCAGCACCGGCACGTCGTGCGGCTGCGCATGCGCCACGCCGAACAGGGCGTCGAAGTAGCCGGGAAAGGTCTTGGCGACGCAATGCGGTTCGAGCAGACGCAGCGGCACCGGCGGCGCGGCACCGGCCAGGCCGTTGAAAGCGGCGAGCGACAGGCACATCGCCATCCGGTGGTCGTCGTAGGTGTGCAGCGTCGCCGCGCGCCAGCGCTCGGGCGCGGTGACCTCGATGAAATCGGCGCCCTCGACGACCGTCGCACCGAGCGCGCGCAGCTCGATGGTCATCGCCGCGAGGCGGTCGGTTTCCTTGACGCGCCAGCTGCCGATGCCGCGCAGCCGCGTCGTTCCCTCGGCGTACAGCGCCATCACGGCGAGCGTCATCGCGGCGTCGGGGATGTGGTTGCAATCGAGGTCGATCGCCTTCAGTGGCCACAGCCCGCGGTGCACCGAGAGCCAGCCCGGGCCGCCGGCGACGCGCGCGCCCATCGCCTGTGCCGCCTCGATGAAGCGCACATCGCCCTGGATCGAGTCGATGCCGACGCCGTCGATGCGGACCGGCGCACCGCCGTGGGCGGCGATCGCACCGAGGGCGACGAAGTACGAGGCCGACGACGCGTCACCCTCGACGTGGATCGAGCCCGGCGACCGGTAGGCGCTGCCCGCGGGGATCGTGAAGCGCTGCCAGCCGTCGCGCGCGACCTCGATGCCGAAGCGGGCGAGCAGGTTCAGCGTGATGTCGACGTAGGGCTTGCTGATCAGCGGCCCGTCGACCTCGACGACGATGTCGTGCCCGGCGGCGGCGAGCGGCAGCGCGAGCAGCAACGCGCTCAGGAACTGGCTCGACACATCGCCGCGCACGCGGATCGGACGGTCGGTCGCCAGCCGCCCGCCCGCGTCGCCGCCGACGCGCAGCGGCGGGAAGCCCGGCGTGCCGAGTTCGTCGATGCGGCAGCCGAGCGGCCGCAGCGCCTGCACGAGGTCGCCGATCGGACGCTCGTGCATGCGCGGCACGCCCGCCAGTTCGAAGCGTCCTCCCTGGGTCGCGGCGAGCAGCGCCAGCACGGCGGTCAGCGGGCGCATCGCGGTGCCGGCGTTGCCGAGGAAGAGCTGCGCCTCGTGCACCACGAGCCGGCCGCCGAGGCCGGTGATGTGGCTCGCGCCGGCGGTGTCCTCGATCGTGCAGCCGAGCCGTCGCAGCGCCTCGAGCATGACGCGGGTGTCGTCCGAGTCGAGCAGGTCGTGCACGCGCGTGACGCCCTGGCTCAGACCGGCCAGCAACAGCACGCGGTTGGAGATGCTCTTCGAGCCCGGCAGCCGCACGCGGCCGGACGCGCCAACGAGCGGCGGCAGGTCGAGGTGGTCGAGTGGCCTCATCGCGAACCCGCGCGGCCCGCGCGACGGCAGTTCACGTCCGCCCCGAGCCGCCGGCGCCCGTCGACCCGCCGCCCGCGGGCCCCGGCCGCAGAGGGGTCATCTGCCAGGCGCCACGCCCCTCGGACGCGCCGCGGATCAGGTCCTCGAGCGCATCGGCGTTGCCGTTCTTCATCACGTGCTCGAGCGCGTCGAGCGTGTGGCGAAAGCGCTGCGACTGCTTGAGCACCTCTTCGCGGTTGGCCATCAGGATGTCGCGCCACATGGTCGGATCGCTCGCGGCGATGCGGGTGAAGTCCCGAAATCCCGGGCCGGCGAGCGAGAGGTAATCGCGCCCGTCAGGCTGGTGCGTGACGGCAGCGAAGTACGCATAGGCGAGCAGGTGCGGCAGGTGGCTGACGGCGGCGAAGGCCGCGTCGTGGTTCTCGGCCGTCATGCGCAGCACCTGCGCGCCGACCGCTGCCCAGACATCGGTCGCACGCTGCACGAGCAGCAGATCGGTCTGCGGCAGCGGCGTCAGGATGACCTGCCGCCCCTGGAACAGGCCGGCGTCGGCGTGCTGGATGCCCGCCGCCTCCTTGCCGGCGATCGGGTGCGCCGGCACGAACGACGGCAGACGCTCACGCAGCACGCGGCGCGCGGCGTCGACGACATCGCGCTTGGTGCTGCCGACGTCCATGACCAGCACCCCCGGCTCGACCAGATGGCGAATCGCCTTGAACGTCGCTTCGGTCGCCGCAACCGGCACCGCGATCAACACGATGTCCGACCCCGACACCGCGAGCAGCGCGGATTCGGCAGCGATGTCGATGATGCCGAGCTTGCGTGCGCGCTCGGTGGTCGAGGGCGACTTGCTGTAGCCGACGACGCGCCGCACCAGCCCGGCGCGCCGCAGCGCCAGCGCGAAGGAGCCGCCCATCAGGCCGCATCCGATGATGCCGAGCTGCTGGAACATCGGCTCAGGCGCCCCGGACGACGGCGGCGGCAGCGCAGCAGCCGGTCATCAGTGCACGTCGACCGGGTAGGCCCCGAGCACCTTGAAGAAGGCGCACGCGCGACGCAGCGCATCGAGCGCGGCACGCACGTTCGTCTCTTCGGGGTGGCCGACGATGTCGATGTAGAAGTAGTACTCCCACTGCCCCGACCGGGCCGGGCGCGACTCGAAGCGCGTCATCGACACGCCGTGCGCCTTCAGCGGCGCCAGCAGGTCGTGCACCGCGCCCGGCACGTTGGCGACCGAGACGATCAGACTCGTGCAGTCGTGTCCCGAGGGCCCCGGCGGCGGATGCCGCTGCGGGTCGGTGAGGACGACGAAGCGGGTGCGGTTGCGCGGGTCGTCCTGGATCGCGGGTGCCACCACGTGCAGGCCCCACTCGCTGCCGGCGCGCGAACTCGCGATCGCGGCACACGACGCGTCGAGCGACGCCAGCCGCGCCCCTTCGGCGTTGCTCGCGACCGGCCGGCGCTCGGCCTGCGGCAGGTGCGCACCGAGCCAGGCGTGGCATTGCGCAAGCGCCTGCGGGTGGGCGAGCACGGCCTGCACGCCGTCGAGCGTGTCCTGTCGGCGCAGCAGGTTGTGGCGCACGAACAGGCTGGTCTCGCCGATGATCTCGAGCGGGGTGTGCAGGAACAGGTCGAGCGAGCGGGCGACGCCGCCTTCGGTGGAGTTCTCCACCGGGACCACGCCGAAGTCGGCGGCGCCCGCGCTGACGACGCGAAAGACCTCGTCGAAGCTCGCGCACGGCACACGCACGATCGAGCTGCCGAAGAAGCCCAGCGTGGCCTCCTCGCTGAAGGTACCGGCGGGGCCGAGGTAGGCGACGCGGGTGGCGGTCTCGAGCGCCCGGCAGGCCGACATGATCTCGCGCCAGATCGGCGCGATGCTGTCGCCCGTCAGCGGGCCGGCATTGCGCTGCTTCAGGCCGTCGATGACCTGAGCCTCACGCTCGGGGCGGAAGACGACCGAGCCCTCGCGTCGCTTGAGCTCGCCGACTTCGTTGGCGAGCGCCGCGCGGCGGTTGATCAGCGCGAGCAGTTCGTCATCGACGCCGTCGATGCGCCGGCGCAGCGCCTGCAGCGCGGCGTCGGCTGCGGCCGGATCATCGTCGGGCGCGGTACTCACGCGCGGGTACTTCCTCGTACTTCCTATTTGACGCCGCTGGCTGCCGCCGCGGGCGCCGGTGTGATGCCGACCCGCTTGGCCATCGTCTGGTCGAGCGCGCGCACCCGGGGTTCGACCAGGGGCTTGACCTCGCCGACGAGCTTCTCGCCCAGTGCCTTGAGCATGTCGTCGCCGAGCGACTGGTACTTGGCCCAGGCCGGGGACTCCAGCACCGAGACGACCTGGCGCAGTTCTTCCTCCGTCATCTGCTGCTCGAGCACCGGCCCGATCGTCATCGGCTGCAGCTTCAGGGCGCGTTCGCGCACCAGCGGGTAGGTTTCGTCGACGTACTTGCGGGCGTCGTTCTGCAACTCGCGGAAGGTTGCCTCGCGCTGATCGGCTGGCACCTTTGCCTGCACGTAGCCGCCGGCGCGCTGCAGCAGCTGCAGCGCCGGCTGCGAGACGACCTGGCGCGAGAGGCTCTCGATCTGCGGCCCCTGCAACTTCATCAGCTTGGCGACCAGCTCCTTCTTCGCCGGCGACACCGGGGTGGCGGCCGTCTGGGCAGCGGCCGGCGTGGCGCCGAGCACGAGCGCCGCGACGACGGACGCGGCAGTCGCGAGAACGGGGGACAGGAGAGTCTTCGGCATCAAGGGTTCTCCGAGCCGGCGTCGCCGGCGTCTGGGGTATCGGGTCCGGCGGGGGCCGGTTCGTCGTCGTCGACAGCGGCGTCGTTCTCGACGATGCGCTGCAGACCAGAGAGTTGCGAGCCGCCATCCAGTGCGATCAGCGTCACGCCCTGCGTGGCGCGGCCGAGTTCGCGGATCTCCGACACGCGCGTGCGCACGAGCACGCCCCGGTCGGTGATCAGCATGATCTCGTCGTCCGGGCGCACCAGCGTCGCGGCGACGACGCGGCCGTTGCGCTCGCTCTGCTGGATCGCGATCATGCCCTTGGTGCCGCGCCCGTGGCGGGTGTACTCGGTGATCGAGGTGCGTTTGCCGTAGCCATTTTCGGTCGCGGTCAGCACGCTCTGCGTCTCGTCCTCCGCCACCAGCATCGCGATCACGGTCTGCCCGATATCCAGCCGCATGCCCTTCACGCCGCGCGAAGCCCGCCCGTGCGGCGTGACGTCGGCTTCGTCGAAGCGCATTGCCTTGCCGCCATCGCTGAACAGCATCACGTCGTGGTGGCCGTCGGTCAGCGCGGCGCCGATCAGGTGGTCACCGTCATCGAGGATCACCGCGATGATGCCGGCCTTGCGCGGGTTCGAGAAATCGTCGAGCGGCGTCTTCTTGACCACGCCCTGCGCGGTGGCCATGAAGATGAACTGGTCGGCCGGGAAGCTGCGCGCCTCGCCGGTGATCGGCAGCACGACGGTGATCTTCTCGCCCGGCTGCAGCGGGAACATGTTGACGATCGGCCTGCCGCGCGAATTGCGCGAGCCCTGCGGCACTTCCCAGACCTTCAGCCAGTAGACGCGGCCGCGGTCGCTGAAGCACAGGATCCAGTCGTGCGTGTTGGCGATGAAGAGCTGGTCGACCCAGTCGTCTTCCTTGGTCTGCGTGGCCTGCTTGCCGCGCCCGCCCCGGCGTTGCGCGCGGTACTCGGTCAGCGGCTGGCTCTTGAAGTAGCCGGTGTGGCTGAGCGTCACGACCATGTCGGTCGGCGTGATCAGGTCCTCGGTACCGAGCTCCAGCGCGTGCGCCTCGATGCGGCTGCGGCGCGCGCCGGCCTTGGTCTGGCCGAACTCCTGCTTCAGCGCCGCCAGTTCGTCGCCGATGATGGTCGTCACGCGCTCGGGGCGAGCCAGGATGTCGAGCAGATCCGCGATCTGCGCCATCACTTCCTTGTACTCGCCGACGATCTTGTCCTGCTCCAGGCCGGTCAGGCGC
>JBDTUO010000150.1:0-6760 GCA_040007675.1 Rubrivivax sp. | reverse complement strand
GCCTCGTCGAAGATCTTCTCGATGTGCAGCATCTCCTGGATCTGGCGCCGGACCGTGTGCTCGTCCTCGAATTGCAGCGTCACGTGCTCGCCGAGCGCGACGCTGCGCTGACGGCGGTGCGCGATGGCCTCGGGGCGGCTGCTGCGGCGAACCTTGGCATAGGCTTCCAGCGTGAGCAGGCTGTCGCGGGTAATGGTCATGGGGCAGGTCTCTCCTGGCGCGCAGCGAGCGGCGCCTTCAGTCCAGGCCGTAGGCGCGGCGCACCAGGCTGAGCGGGTGCTGCAGCGACCTGGCCGGCGTGCCGGCGTCGGCCATGCCCTGCGCGATGTGGTGGCCGGCGAGCGCACAGTCGCTGGCGATGACGTCGGGGTCGTCCTTGGCCATCGCCCGGAACACCGGCTTGCCGATCTTCATCGCGATCGGGTGCGTCGGCGTCTTGACGCCGTAGGTGCCGGCGTGGCCAGAGCAGCGCTCGACGGTGTTGAGCTGCAGATCCACCTTGCTGCCGATCAGCTTGAACAGCTCCTCGGTCTTGCGGCCGATCTTCTGCACCCGGCCGTGGCACGGCACGTGGTAGCTGACCTTGCCGAGCGCAGTGCGGAAGTCGGTCCTCAGCAGCCCGTCCTTGTGGCGCGCGACGAGGTACTCGAAGGGATCGAACATCGCGTCGCGCACGGCCGCCACATCGGCGTCGTCGGGGAACATCAGCGGCAGCTCCTGCTTGAACATCAGCGTGCAGCTGGGGATCGCGCTGAGGATCGCAAAGCCCTGCTTCGCGACGCGCGCGAGCACCGGGATGTTGGCGTCCTTGTGCCGCTCGACCGCGTCGAGGTCGCCGAGTTCGAGCTTGGGCATGCCGCAGCAGCTTTCCTTGTCGACGACGATGTACGGGATGGCGTTGTGCGCCAGCACCTTCAGCAGGTCGTGTCCGATGCCGGGCTCGTTGTAGTTGACGAAGCAGGTCGAGAAGATCGCCACCTTGCCGGGCGTGCGCTCGCCGTTCGTGACGTCCGTCGCCGCGCTCTTCTTCGCACCCCAGCGGAAACGCCAGTGCGCCAGCTCGGGCATCCAGGCGTCGGGGTGCACGCCGAGCAGCGAGTCCATCTGCCGGCGCGCGAAGCGCGTGCGATTGATGGCGTTCACGGCCTGCACGACGACCGGGATGCCGGCGAACTGGCCGTGCACGTCGGTCGACGCCAGGAAGCGCTCGCCGGCGCCGACCTCGCCACGCCGGAACTTGATCGCCTTGGCGCGCAGCATCAGGTGCGGGAAGTCGAGGTTCCACGGGTGCGGCGGCACGTACGGACACTTGGTCACGTAGCACAGGTCGCACAGGTAGCACTGGTCGACGACCTTGGCGTAATCGGCCTTCGGGATGCCGTGCACCTCACCGTCCTCGGTCGCGTCGACGAGGTCGAACAGCGTCGGGAAGCTCTGGCACAGGCTGACGCAGCGGCGGCAACCGTGGCAGATGTCGAACACACGCTCCATCTCCTGCAGCGCGGACGCTTCGTCGTAGAAGGCCGGATTCTTCCAGTCGATCGGGTGTCGGGTCGGGGCGTCGAGATTGCCTTCGCGCATGTCGATGGGCCTGCAGCAGCGTGGGTTGGGGCGAAAAAAACGAACGAGGGGCTCGAAAGCCCCTCGTCCCCTGCGGCTCGAACCGGCCCGGTGGCGGGCCGGTGAACTTTCTCAGTCGACGAAGGCGTCGAGCGCCTTCTGGTAGCGATTGGCATGCGAGCGTTCGGCCTTCGCGAGCGTCTCGAACCAGTCGGCAATCTCGTCGAAGCCTTCTTCGCGCGCCGACTTCGCCATGCCCGGGTACATGTCGGTGTACTCGTGCGTCTCGCCGGCAACGGCGGCCATCAGGTTCAGGCGGCTGCCGCCAATCGGCAGCCCGGTCGCCGGGTCGCCGGAGCCGTGCTCGAGGAACTCGAGGTGGCCGTGCGCGTGGCCGGTCTCGCCTTCGGCGGTCGAGCGGAACAGCGCGGCGACGTCGTTCTGGCCCTCGATGTCGGCCTTGTTCGCGAAGTACAGGTAGCGGCGGTTCGCCTGCGATTCACCGGCGAACGCGTCCTTCAGGTTCTGCTCGGTCTTGGAACCCTTCAGTGCCATGGTGTGCTCCTTGTCATGGGGGTCGTGCGGCGACGGCGGCGCCGACGTTGCGCCACTACCCTAACGCAGCCGCCGGCCCGCAGCCAATTCAATGCTTCAATGCAGCGCATAGGCCACGGCAATGACGCCGATAGCCAGGATAGCCGCGCATCGCGCAGCGATCAACGCAAGCCGAGCAGACGCAAGGCCAGCTCGTGCAGCCGTCCGGCCGGATCGGCCAGGTCGTGCAGCACCGTGAAGTGGTCGGCGCCAGGCAGCACCTCGCACACCGGCACGCTGGTCGGCCCCCAGACCTCGCGGATCAGCAGGTTCTGGCGCAGGAACTCGTCGCTCTCGTCGGCCCCGGCGACCGTGTACAGCGTGCCGGCCCGGGGGCGCGGGAAAAACGCCGGGCTCAGCCGGGCAACCGAGGCCGGCGTCAGCCGCAGATCGTCCTGCAGGAACCGGGCATGGCGCAGCGGCTCCAGGTCGTACAGGCCCGAAATCGACAGCGCCCGCGTCAGCAGCCCGGCCGGCAGGTCGGGCTGGAGCTGAGGCCAGCGGCAGCTCAGCGCCATCGCCGCGGCGTGACCACCGGCGGAGTGGCCGACGGCGACGATGCGGCGCCGGTCCGCGCCCCAGGCTTCGGCCGCGCGCCAGACCCACGCCACGGCACGCGCCACCTGCAGCGTGATGTGCTCGACCGTCACGGCAGGCGCGAGCGCGTAGTTCGGCAACACGACCGTCGCCCCGTCGGCGACGAACGATGGTGCGACGAACGAATGATCGGACTTGTCGAGCGAGCGCCAGTAGCCGCCGTGCACGAAGACCAGTACCGGCGCGCCGCGGGTGGCCGCGGGAAAGACGTCCAGCGTCTCGCCTTCGGCGTCGCCATAGGGGACATCGATCTGCGCCGCCGGCGACTCCGTGCGCGCGAGGGCCGAGGCGCGCTGCCAGCGCTGGAAGATCTCCCCGCAGCCGGGTACGCGGCGCCGGTTGTTGTACTGCGCGTCGGCCCAGTCGGCGTCTTCGTACGGCTGCGGCATGCGGTGTGGCTCCTGCTGTTCGGGGGTCGCGGCACCCCGGCGATCGGCCTGGCGGCGCAGCCCGAGGGGCGCGAGCGATGCTACACTCGTGGGCTGCGTGGGGGCGTAGCTCAGCTGGGAGAGCGTCGCGTTCGCAATGCGAAGGTCAGGAGTTCGATCCTCCTCGTCTCCACCACCCATCACACCTCAGGGGTTGCGCCGGAATGCCGCAACCCCTTGTCGTTTCAGGCGCCCGCGAACCGAGATGAAAGCCCCCGCCCGACTGCAGGCGCTGATTGCCGAAGGCCTGATCGACACGGTCGTGCGACAGCTCAAGAGCGGCAAGGAAGCCGACGTCTACGTCGTGCGCTGCGGTGACGAGACGCGCGCGGCCAAGGTCTACAAGGAAGCACACAAGCGCAGCTTCCGTCAGGCGGTCGACTACACCGAGAACCGCAAGGTGCGCAACAGCCGCCAGGCGCGCGCGATGGCCAAGGGCACGAACTTCGGCCGCGAGCAGCGCGAAGCGGCGTGGCACAGCGCCGAGGTCGACGCCTTGTACCGGTTGGCGGCGGCCGGGGTTCGGGTTCCGCGGCCCGACAATTTCCACGACGGTGTGCTGCTGATGGAGTTGGTGACCGACGCCGAGGGCGACGCCGCCCCGCGCCTGACCGACCTGCCCTTCGACGACGCGCAGGCACGCCAGCACCACGCGACGCTGATCGACGAGGTCGTGCGCATGCTCTGCGCCGGCGTGATCCACGGTGACCTGTCCGAATACAACATCCTGCTCGCGGCCGACGGCCCGGTGATCATCGATCTGCCGCAGGCGGTGGACGCGGCCGGCAACAACCACGCGCCGCGCATGCTGATGCGCGATGTCGCCAACCTGCGCAACTTCTTCGGCCGCCACGCGCCCGGCCTGCAGGCCACGCAGTACGGCCCGGAGATCTGGTCGCTCTACGCCGGGGGTTTGCTGGTGCCGGGCATGGCGCTGACCGGCCGTTACGAGCAACAGCCCGGCGCCGTGGACCTGTCGGCGGTGCTGCGCGAGATCGAGGACGCCCAGCTGGAAGAGCAGGCCCGGCTGCTGCGCCTGAACTGAGGGACGTCATTACCGCCGGGACCGGCGCCGCCATCGAGAGCGGAGCGCATCGACTCAGCCCCGCCACACGTGGCGCGCGCCCGGCGCCGGCGGCGTCTCGGGTGGGCCGGCAAAACACTGCGCCATGGCCAGCCAGCGCGTGGCCGGCTCACCCTCGGCGACCAGCGCCGTGTCGGCGACGTTTCGCACCTGCGTCACGACACGCGCGAAATCCACCGCCGTGCCGTGCACCGCGTGCCCTGGGTGAGGATCGTTCCAGGTCCACCCCGCGCCCGACGGCGCCACCAGTCGGACCTGCGGCGCCGGCTGGGGCACCGGAAGCCCGCGTACCACGAAGGCCCAGCCGAAGGTGCTGACGCCGAGGTGCACGATATTGCGGATGCGGTCGTGCTCGACCCGCTCGATGCCCAGCCGGTCGAACACCGCCTGGCCGTGGGCCCAGGTCTCCATCTGGCGCGCCGTGATGCACGACTGTGCGCTCATGTCGGGCCCGCCCCACTTGACGCGCCGCTTCGGGTCCGCACTCGCATAGGTGTCGGCAACCGTTTCGCAGCCCGCGCGCCAGGTTTCGAACAGGGCTCGTCCGGCCAGGCCGTCGAGCCAGGGACCCTGGGTCTCGAGCATCGGGCGTCCCTGCGCCAGGCCCTGCCGCACCGGCGCGAACAGCACTTCGAACGCGTCCGCGCTCTCCAGCGTGCGCAGCGCCGCGACGTTGAACAGGTGCAGGTGACCGAGGATGTCGTTCAGCGTCCACTGCTTGAACAGCGTCGGCAGCGTGAAGTCGGCCTCGGTCAGCGGCGCCATCAGCATGGCCAGGGCCAGCGACTCGGCGCGAAAGTCCTCGGCTTGCTGCATGGCGGGGCTCAGACTCCGGATGCGGCGTTCACGACCGCGTCAATGCAGCTTGACGCGCCCGGACACGCGCCGCTTCAGCAGGCGGGCGATCGCGAGCACGACCGTCGCCGGCGTGCCGAGCACCGCGCGGTGGTGCATCAGGTGCAGCGACATGTACATCCACTTGGCCACCAGGCCATCGACGAAAAAACTCTTGCCCGACAGGCTGCCCATCAGCGTGCCGATGCCGCGGTTCTCGCCCAGCGACACCAGCGAACCGAAGTCGCGGTACACGAAGGCGGGCCCGCCCGCTGACCCTGGCGGCTGCGCCAGCCGGTCGGCCAGGTAGCTGGCCTGCTGGTTCGCGGCCTGCGCCCGCGCCGGCACGTCGATGCCGTCGTGCCAGCGGCACGCGGCGTTGTCCCCCAGCGCGTAGATGCCGGGCACCGAGGTCTCGAGGTGATCGTCGACGACGAACTGGTGGTGGCGGTTGACCACCAGCCCCAGCTTCGCGTGCGACGCCGCGGCCTGGATGCCGGCGGCCCACACCGTCATGTCGGCGTCGATGTCGCCGGCGCTGGTCTGCAGGCCGGCGGCCCGGACCGCGAGCACCTTCGTGCCGGTACGCACCTGCACGTGGCGTCGTTCGAGCGCTTTGGTGGCCTGGCGCGCGATGCGTTCGGGCAGACCGGACAGGATGCGCGGCGCCGCCTCGACGAGCGTGATCTCGAGCGCGAAGCGCGAGTCGTCGCCGATGCTCTGCAGCACCTCCTCGTGCGCTTCCAGCAACTCGGCTGCCAGCTCCACGCCGGTGGCGCCGCCGCCGACGATGGCGATGCGCCAGCGGCGTTCGGGCGCGTGCGCGGCCCGCATGAAGCCGGCCAACAGGTGCCGGTGGAAGTGCTCGGCGTCGCCGGCGTGCTCGAGCACGAACGCCTGCTCGGCCCCGGGCGTACCGAAGAAGTTCGACCCGCAGCCCATCGCCAGCACCAGGCGGTCGAAGCGCACGTGGCGGGGTCCGACGAGCACATGGCCCTGCGCGTCGCGCACCGGCGCCAGCGTCAGGGACTTCCCCGGCACATCCAGCGACACCATCTCGCCGAGCGCAAAACTGAACCGGTTGCGGCGCGCCAGGCTCGGATACGACAGGCCCTCGGCGTGCATGTCCAGCGTGCCGGCAGCCACCTCGTGCAAGGTGGGCTTCCAGATGTGCAGCGGCGCGCGGTCGATCAGCAGCACGTGGCCGCGGCCGTGGCGCCGCCCGAGTGTGCGGCCCAGCCGCGCGGCCAGTTCGAGACCCCCCGCGCCGCCACCGACGACCACGATCGCGGCGCGCGTCTCGCTGCTCGCCGTGACCCGCATCGCCTTCAGGTCCCGGCGGTTGACGACGAAGTCGACGCCGACACCACGGTGGCGGCGATCGCACGCACCGCCAGGCGGCCACGCGCGTGCCCGGGGGCGCGCCGGACCGTGCATCGGTTGGAGAGTTGATTCATCAGGCGTTCGCGGGCAACTCCGGATTGTGCGGCCGCGGGGTCGACGAAGCGCGCTGAGAACGAGCCCGGGGCCACGCGCCCGTCGGCGTCGATGATTCCCGCGAACGGGAGCGCCGGACCCGCGTCGGCAGACGCGGGTACGGCGGGGAGATGCGGCGCTCAGCGCGGCCGCGGCAGCCCGATCACCGTGCCTTCGCGCCGCGCAT
>JBDTUO010000149.1:0-6811 GCA_040007675.1 Rubrivivax sp. | reverse complement strand
GATCTAGGGGGACCATGCGTCTCTTGGCCTTGATCTGTACCAGCGCTCACACCAAGATGGATCGTCTTTCATGTGACCGCCACCGTTGTGATGCCCCAACCCACGCCGACCCCGACCGACTCCCGGCCGAGCGCGTGGGCGGGTGCGCTCGACACCGCGGTGGCGCGTGAAGTCCAGCGCTCCCTCGGACACCTGTGGCCGCTGCTGTCGGAACTGACCGATGCCCGGCTCGTGGTGAAGGATGCGGGAGACGGTCGTTACCTCTGGGTCGATCCGGCGCTCGCGCAGGACTGGGGGCTCGGGTCCGACGCGCCGCTCGGCCACACCGACGCCGACACCTTCGATGCCGCCACGGCGGCGGCGCTGCGCAGTGCAGAGCAGACCGCCGCGGCACGCGCCGACCCGCTGTGCAGCGAGCATCGTTTCGAGCGCGCGGGGCGCCGCCACGCCTACCAGGTACTGCGCGTCGGCGCCGTCGGCGCGGTCGAGCCGCCGCGCTGCCTCGTCAGCGTCTGGATCGACGAGACCCCTGCGCGCCGACGGGATCAGCAGTTGCGCCAGGCGCTCGAGCAGCTCGAGCAGTTGCAGCACAGCCACGCGGCGCTGCAGCGCGACGGTCAGGATCAGGCCTTGCGCGACGACCGCTCTGGCCTGTACACGCCGGGGCTGTTCGAGGACCAGCTGCGGCGGGAGATGGACCTGTCGACGCGTGAACACCGCGAGTTCTCGCTCGTCTTCGTCGAGCTCGACCCACCGCCGGCGGACGCCCTCTCGCGCGGGGACACGGCGCTTGCGCGGGTGCACGAGGCCATGGGCCGCCTGCTGCGCGGCAACACGCGCGCGATGGACGCGTCGTGCCGGCTCGATGCCCGTCGTTTTGCGGTGCTGCTGTCGGGGGTTGGCCTCGCGACCGCGCATGCGCGCATGGAAGGGCTGCGCCGCCAGTGCGCCGCCCAGATCGTCGTGCTGAACGGGCGCGAGCTCGGTTTCAGCGTGGCGATGGGCGTGGCGAGTTTTCCGCACACCGCACACGACCAGGACGAACTGATCGCGGCCTGCGAGTCGGCGCTGGCCGAGGCGCGCCGGCGCGGCGGCAACCGCGTGACGCTGGCGAGCATCCGGTTCGAAGGCGCCTGAGTCGGCAGTCGCGGCGCCGGCATCGTGCGGAACCTCAGCCGCCGAACACCTTGATCAGCATGCTGGCCGCCAGCGCGAGCAGCAGCACCGAGAAGATCCGGCGCAAGGCGCGCACATCGATGCGGTGTGCCCAGCGCGCACCCAGCGGGGCCAGGCTGACGCTGGCCAGCGCGATCACCCCCAGCGCCGGCAGGTAGAGGTAACCGACAGCGCCCGGCAGCGCGGGCGCCAAACCGCGGCCGGCCCACAGGTAGCCGGCGACGTTGGCGACCGCGATCGGGAAGCCGAGCGCAGCGCTGGTGCCTACCGCCTGCCGGATCGGCACGTTGCACCACACCATGAACGGCACCGACATGAAGGCGCCGCCGGCTCCGAGCAGCCCGGAGACGATGCCGACCGCCGCGCCCACCGCGGTCAACGCGGGCGTGCCGGGCAACGCCCGCGCCGGCGCGGGCTTGGCGTCGCGCAGCATCTGCAGTGCCGAGAAGCCGACGAAGCCGGCGAACAGCAGCGCCAGGCCTTGCCCTTTCAGCACCGCGAACAGGCCCCCGCCGCCGACCAGACCTCCGAGCACGATGCCGGGTGCGAGCGCGCGCGCCAGCGGCCACTGCACGCCTCCCAGGCGATGGTGCGCGCGCAGGCTGGACAGCGAAGTGAAGACGATCACCGCCATCGAGGTCGCGACCGCCATCTTCACCGCCAGCGCCGGCTCGACGCCGCGTGCCGACAGCAGCAGCGTCAGGAACGGCACCAGCAGCATGCCGCCGCCGACACCGAGCAGACCGGCGAGGAAGCCACTGGCGACACCGAGCGCCAGCAGCTCGGCCACGCCGGCGACTCCAGGAAACCAGCCCGTCATGCGGCAGCCGCGGTCAGCGGGCCGCCGTCGGCGCGTGCAGGCGGCGGACGACCGCGCGCCATTCGGCCGCCGTCACCGGCGTGATCGACAGCCGGTTTCCGCGTTGCAGCACGCGCATCGTCGCGAGCTCCGGCGCAGCGCGCATCTCCGCCAGCGGCAGCAAGCGCGTGGGGCGCACGAGACGCACGTCGCGCTGCAGCCAGCGCGGCGCAGCGGGCGTGGATTTGGGGTCGTGGTACGGGCTCGATGGATCGAACTGCGTCGCGTCGGGCTGGGGACCGGACGCGATTTCCGCCAAGCCCGCGACGCCGGGTTGCGGGCACGACGAGTGATAGAACAACACACCGTCGCCGACCTGCATCGCGTCGCGCATGAAGTTGCGCGCCTGGTAGTTGCGCACGCCGGTCCACGGCAGCACCTGGCCGGGCGCGGCGGCGAGGTCGTCGATCGAGACCTCGTCGGGCTCGCTCTTCATCAGCCAGTACTGGGGCATCCGGCAGCGTGAGGGTGTTGCAGGCGATGGGCCGCCACGCGGCAGTGGGCCGGGGCGTCCAGCAGGGGGAGGGTGTCCGCCCGGCCCGCGTGGACCGCATTCCTGAACCCAGTAGGGGAAGTTCAGGTGGGCGAGGTCAGCAAGGCTTCGGGTTCATCTGACGCGAGACGATCACACCAGCCAAGCGATGTTCCAAGCCCTTGCTCCTAGAGCATCGGTTCAAGGAAATCGTAGCCCACACAAACCGGACGGACGATTCATTCTAGGCCAGCACGCGCCGCGGTGCTGCGCTTTACGTCACGCCAGATCAGGGCACCGCCGCGCGGTACGCGTGCCACGACGCGTGGCCGATCACCGGGCCTGCCACCAGCAGGCCGGCGAACCACGGCAGCATCGCCAGCCCGATCACCAGCACGATCAGCGCGCCCCACCAGAGCATCACGCCGGTCTGCGTCAGCACCAGCCGCAGGCTGGTCAGCGCGGCCGTGATGGCGTCGGTCGGGCGGTGCAGGATCATCGGGATCGAGACCACGCTGACGCCGAAGATCAGCCCCGCAAAAACCGCGCCCACCGCGACCCACGCGCAGATGAAGCCGAGGTTCTCCGGCGCCAGCAGCGCGCGCAGCGAGCCGCCGTCCAGCGAGGGCATGCCGTCGAAGCTGACGGCGAAGATCACCAGCGTCGCGCGGCCCCACAACAGCTCGAGCACGAGCAGCACGAAGCCGAAGATCGCCAGCGTGCCGGTGCGCGTGTCCCATGCCAGCAGCGAGTCGCCCAGGTCGGGCCGCTCGCCGGCCTCGAGGCGCTGGCTTGCGCGGTACAGCCCGAGGCTCAGGAAGGGCCCGACGAGCAGAAACCCGGCCGACAGTGCCATCACGTAGGCCGGCGCGTGCTGCACGGCCGCCAGCAGCGCCCAGCCCATCAGCATGAAGCAGCCCCCGTAGAAGAGGCCGATGCCGGGGCAGCGCACGAAGTCGCGCCAGCCGGCGGCGATCCAGCGCAGCGGGTCGGCGAAGCGGAGCCGGTTCAGCGGGCGGTCGAGCGGGCTCGGGTCGGGCGGCGCGGTCTCGCTCGCCGGCTCGGCGTCGTGCGGCAGCATCGGATCCATCGTGAAAGATAACGACCCGGCCGTTCTGGCGCTCAGCCGCCGCCTCGGCGCACGCGGCGGATCTCGTCCAGCACCAGCGCGCACGCGCCGAGCGTGATCGCACTGTCGGCGAGGTTGAAGCTCGGGAAGTGGCCGCCGTGGAACACCGGCCGCAGCAGCGCGAAGCGGAACTGCAGGAAGTCGACCACGTAGCCGTGCAGCAGCCGGTCCAGCACGTTGCCGACGGCGCCGCCGAGGATCATCGCCAGCGCGAAGCTGAACAGCCGCTGGCCGGCGTGCTGGCGCAGCATCCAGACGATGAATACGCTGGCGCAGGCGCCCAGACCGATGAAGAACCAGCGCTGCCAGCCCGAGGCATCGGCGAGAAAGCTGAATGCCGCGCCGGCGTTGTGCACGCGCACGAGGTTGAAGAAGTCCGTCACCACGCGCACGTCGCCGAGCTGGAAATGGCGCAGGATCAGCGTCTTGGTGAGCTGATCGAGCACGACGACCACCAGCGCCAGCAGCAGCCAGCGGCTCCAGCCGGTGCGGGCGATCTGGCGGGTGGCGGCAGCGCGGGCCATCGCGGCGCTGCCTCAGGCGGCGCGCCGGTCTTCGCCGGTGCCGAACAGGTTGTCGACGCAGCGGCTGCACAGCTCAGGGTGAGCGGCGTCGGCCCCGACGTCGGCGCGCCAGTGCCAGCAGCGCCCGCACTTGGGCGCCTGCACCGGCGCCACCGCCAGCGTGAGCGTGTCCGCCGACTCCAGCGTCAGCTGCGAGACGATGAAGACGAACTTCAGGTCGTCGCCGAGCGACGCCAGCAGCGCGTGGTCGTCGGGCGCGGCGGCGATCGTCAACGCGGCCTGCAGCGACGAGCCCACGCGGCCCGTTGTGCGCAGCGCCTCGATCTCCTTGTTCGTGAGGTCACGGATCGCCCGCAGCCGGGCCCAGCGTGCCAGCAGCGCGGCGTCGGGCGGCGGGAAGTGAATGAAGGTCTCGGTGAAGATCGTCTCGCCGGCGCCGAGCACCTGCCAGGCCTCCTCGGCGGTGAAGCTCAGGATCGGCGCCATCCAGCGCAGCATCGCCTGCGTCAGCTGCACGAGTGCGGTCTGCGCGCTGCGCCGCGCCAGGCTCTTGGGCGCGGTCGTGTAGAGCCGATCCTTCAGCACGTCGAGGTAGAACGCGCCCAGGTCCTCGCTGCACCAGATCTGCAGCTTGGCGACCGCCGGGTGGAACTCGTAGGCATCGTAGTGGGCGAGGATCTCGGCCTGCAGTTCAGCCGCGCGCGACAGCACCCAGCGGTCGAGCTCCAGCATCTGCTCGGGCGCAACGCTGTCGGCGGCAGCGTCGAAATCGCTCGTGTTGGCAAGCAGGAAACGAAGCGTGTTGCGGATGCGCCGGTAGGCATCGACGACGCGCGCCAGCACCTTGTCGTCGATCGCCAGGTCGCCCGAGTAGTCGGTCGATGCGCACCACAGGCGGATGACCTCGGCGCCGTACTTGCCGGCCGCGTCGCCGAGCGTCATGTAGTTGCCCAGGCTCTTGCTCATCTTGCGGCCTTTGCTGTCGACCGTGAAGCCGTGCGTCAGCAGGCCCCGGTACGGCGCGTGGCCCTCGATCGCGCAGCCGATCAGCAGCGAGCTGTGGAACCAGCCGCGGTGCTGGTCGTGGCCCTCGAGATAGAGGTCGGCCTCGGGTCCGTCGGCATGCGCGCCGCCGCGGTGCGAACCCTTCAGCACGTGCAGGAAGGTCGAGCCGGAGTCGAACCACACGTCCAGGATGTCGTGGCTCTTGCGGTAGTGCGTGGCCGAATGGTCGCCAGTGGCGCCCAGCCAGTCGGCCGGGTCCAACGTGCTCCAGGCTTCGATGCCGCCCTGTTCGACGAGCGCGGCGGCGCGCTCCATCAAGGTCAGCGTGTCGGGGTGCGGCTCGTCGGTCTCCCGGTGCAGGAACAGCGGCAGCGGCACACCCCAGTTGCGCTGGCGGCTGATGCACCAGTCGGGCCGGCCGGCGATCATGTCGCGCAGGCGTGCGCGGCCGTTCTCCGGATAGAACGCGACCTGGTCGATCGCGGCCAGCGCGGTCTCGCGCAAGGTGCGCGGCGCCTTGTCGACCGTGAACACGCCTTCACCCTCGTCCATGCGCACGAACCACTGCGCGGCGGCACGGTAGATCACCGGCGACTTGTGGCGCCAGCAGTGGGGGTAGCTGTGCTCGAGCATGCCACTGGCCAGCAGCCGGCCCGCGTCGCGCAGCGCATCGACGATCTTCGGGTTGGCCTTCCAGATGTTCAGCCCACCGAACAGCGGCAACCCGGGTTCGTACGCACCGTCGCCCTGCACGGGGTTCAGGATGTCATCGTGCGCCATGCCGTGCGCGATGCACGAGTTGAAATCCTCGACGCCGTAGGCGGGCGCCGAGTGCACGACGCCCGTGCCATCGTCGGCGGTCGCGTAGTCGGCGAGGAAGACCGGGGCCGTGCGCGCGTAGCCCGGGTCGACCTGCGCCAGCGGGTGATGAAAACGCAGACCGGCGAGCGCCGCGCCCTGGGTGGTCGCGAGCACGATGCCCTGCAGCCCGTAGCGCGCGAGGCAGGCCGCGACGAGGTCGTTCGCCAGCAGCAGCACGCCGCGCTCGGTATCGACCAGCGCGTACTCGAGGTGGGCGTTGAGGTTTAGCGCCTGGTTCGCCGGCAGGGTCCACGGCGTGGTCGTCCAGATGACCGCAAACGCTTCCTTCGGCAGCCCGGCCAGGCCGAACGCGGCAGCGAGTTTGTCCGGCTCGGCGGCGAGGAACGCCACATCGACCGTCGGCGAGCGTTTGTCCGCGTACTCGATCTCGAACTCGGCGAGCGAGCTGGCGCAATCGAAGCACCAGTACACCGGCTTCGCGCCGCGGTAGACGAAGCCGCGCTCGAACAGGCGCCTGAGCACCCGGATCTCGCCCGCCTCGTTGCCGAAGTCCATCGTGCGGTACGGTCGGTCCCACTCGCCGAGCACGCCGACCCGCTTGAAGTCGGCCATCTGCTGGACGATCTGTTCGGCGGCGTACGCGCGGCTCCTGGCCTGCACCTCGGCCCGCGGCAGCGCGCGGCCGTAGGTCTTCTCGATCTGGTTCTCGATCGGCAGGCCGTGGCAATCCCAGCCCGGCACGAAGCGCGCGTCGAAGCCGGCGAGCTGACGCGCCTTGACGATCATGTCCTTCAGGATCTTGTTGGCCGCGTGGCCGACGTGCA
>JBDTUO010000148.1:0-6812 GCA_040007675.1 Rubrivivax sp. | reverse complement strand
AGCGCAGCGCTGACGGCCCGGCGCGCGGAGTCAATCGGACCGAGCCGCCGCGGTGGCAGCGCACGGCGAGCGGCCAGGCCCGGATCGGCGACACTCCGCCAGGCATCCCGCCGGACGGCTGCCCAACGCGCGACGTGACCGGCGGCCATCCCGCACCTGTCCACGCTCCGCTCCCGCCTGATGTCCCTCCGTGTACCGCGCGCCCTGCTGATCGGCGCTGCCACGCTGGCCGCTCTGGCCGTTGTTTACCTGGGGTTCGCCTGGCTGGGCGTCGAGCCGCTGCTGAAGTGGGCGCTGCCGCGTTACTTTGCGCAGCACGGGGGCTACCAGGCCACGCTCGGTGGCGCCAGGTTCGATCCGTTCCGGCTCGAGGCGACGTTGCACGACTTCGCGCTGCGTGAGCCGGATGGCAAACCGCTGCTCGCGGTCGGCACCCTGGTGGTCGACTTCGACGGCACGAGCCCGTTCCAGCGCGCCTGGGTGTTCGACGACATCACGGTCGACGCGCCGGCCGTGACCGTCGAGCTGCGCCCGGACGGTCGCCTGAACTGGTTCGACCTCGTCGATGCGCTGACCGACCCGAACGCGCCGCCGCCCGCGCCCGATGCCGAACCCCCGCGTGTGCTGGTGCGCCATCTGGCACTGTCACGCGGCGTGGCCGACCTGACGGACCGGCTCGTGACCGGCGGCTTCCACACCCGCGCCGAGCCGCTGGCACTCGAGCTCAACCACCTGTCGACCTTGCCGCAGGACCGGGGAGAACACACGCTGTCGGCGCAGACGGGCATCGGCGCCAAGCTGCGCTGGCGCGGCAGCGTCGGCCTGAATCCCGTGCTCGCGACCGGCGAGCTGGCGGTGGATCAGCTGCAGCTGGGTCGCATCGAGCCCTACCTGCGCCAGTACCTGCAGATCGCACCGCCTGCGGGCGAAATGGCGGTCAAGCTGAGCTACCGCGCCAGCTACGCCGGCGGCCGGTTCGATCTGGCGCTGGACGGCGTCGACGCGTCCCTCGCCGGGCTGACCCTTGCCGATGCCGGTGCGGCGCAGCCGGCCGTACAACTGCAGACCATCGCGCTGAAGGGCGGGCGCTTCGACCTCGGCCAGCGCCAGGCGTCGGTCGAGCACGTTCAGGTGGGGCCCGGCCGCATCGCGCTGCAGCGGGCGGCCGACGGCCGGCTCGATGTGCAAGGCTGGCTGCGCGCCGCGGCGCCCGCGGCACCGGCACCGGCGGCATC
Source organism: Rubrivivax sp. (assembly GCA_040007675.1). Lineage (GTDB taxonomy): Bacteria > Pseudomonadota > Gammaproteobacteria > Burkholderiales > Burkholderiaceae_C > Rubrivivax. Next base: position 5,577 of record JBDTUO010000148.1, on the reverse strand, counting down.
AGCGCCCGCGGCATCGGCCGCCGCGGCGCCCTCCGGCACCGTCGTGCCCGCCGGCGACGCGGCTACCCCGTGGCAGCTCCAGGTCGGCCAGCTCGACGTCGACGACCTCGCCCTGCAGTTCACCGACCGCGGCTTCGCAGCTCCGCTGACCGCCCGCGTGGACCGCGCACGGCTCGGGCTGCAGGTGAACGCCGTCGTCGGTGGCGTGCAACCCGCGACGCTGACCGTGCAGGCCCTGACGGTCGCGCTGGACGGCATCCACGTCGGCAGCGAAGCGGATCCGAAACCGTGGTTCGAGCTCACGTCGGCCGCGGTCGACGGCGGCCGGATCGCGCTGCACGAGCGTTCGGCCGGCGCCGGCACGCTGGCGTTGAAGGGCGGCCGCCTGCAGGTCGATCGCGACGCGGCGGGCCGGATCTCCGTCGCCGACCGCCTGCAGCGTGTGGCTGGCGCCGGCGCCGCACCCGATCGGGTGGCGGTCGTCGCACCGGCGGCTCCCGCCGCGCGCCATAGCGGCAAGACCAACGCGACCACCCGGCGCGGCGGCAAGGCCCCGACGGCATCCGGGGCGACCACCGCGGCGCCGGCCGCCAATCCCACCGCCGCCGCCGCCGACGGCTGGTTCTTCAAGCTCGAGCGGCTGGTGGCGCAGGATTTCAAGGTCGGGCTGAGCGACGCCAGCGTGCAGCCACCGTTGGCCCTGGCGCTGGAGAACCTGCAGATCGAGGTGAAGGGCCTGACCCAGAACCTCGGCGCATCGGTGCCGGTGACGCTGCAGTTCACGATCGACCGCGGCGGACGCTTCGAGGCTCACGGCAACGTCGTGCCGGGCACACCGTCGGCCGACTTGCGCGTGCAACTGCGTGACCTGTCGCTGGCACCGGCGCAGGCCTTCGTGTCGCAGGCGACGACGCTGACGCTCCACGGCGGCCGGGCGTTCGCCCAGGGCCGGTTTCGTTTCCAGCCGGATCGCTGGCGCTACGACGGCGGCCTGAACGTGCAGGGCCTGCAGCTCGACGAGTCCGACACGAAGGACCGCTTCCTGAGCTGGGACCGGCTCTCGGCACCGGCGCTGACGGTGACCGAACGCGGCGTGCGGGTGCCGGAGCTGCGCATCGACGGCCTGGGCGCCAAGCTCGTGATCTACAAGGATCGGACGGTCAACGTCGCGACGATCCTGAAACCGAAGCCGCCAAGCCCGGCGGCACGGTCGGCACCCGCGGCCCGTGCGCCGTTCCAGATCGACGTCGACCGCGTGCAGATCGCGGCCGGCAACGTCGACTTCGCGGACCTGTCGCTGGCATTGCCGTTCGGCACCAGGATCCACGACCTGAAGGGCCACCTCGTCGGCCTCAGCAGCCACGCCGCCGCGCCGGCGCAACTCGAGCTCGATGGCAAGGTCGACGAATTCGGGCTCGCCCGCGCCGCCGGTCAGCTGCAGCTGTTCGACCCGGCCAGATACACCGACGTCAAGGTCGACTTCAGCAACGTCGAGATGACGAGCCTGACACCGTACTCGGCCACCTTCGCCGGCCGCCGCATCGACTCGGGCAAGCTGACGCTCAAGCTCGAATACAAGATCGAGGACCGCAAGCTCGCGGGTGACAACCAGGTTCTGATCGACAAGCTCGAGCTCGGTGAACGTGTCGACAGCCCGAGCGCGGTCAACCTGCCCCTGGACCTGGCGATCGCGATCCTGAAGGACGCCGACGGCCGCATCGACCTCGGCATCCCGGTCTCGGGCAGCCTGGAGGATCCGCAGTTCAGCTACGGGCAACTGATCTGGAAGGCGATCGTCAACGTGCTGACGAAGATCGTCACCGCACCGTTCCGCGCACTCGGCGCGCTGCTCGGGGGTGGTGACCAGCCGCTGGACACGATCCGCTTCGATGTCGGGAGCAGCGAGCTGCTCCCGCCCGAGCAGGAGAAGCTGGCCAAGCTGGCCAAGGCCTTGAGCGAACGACCCGCGCTGAACCTGACCGTGCAGCCGCGCATCGACCCGACGGGCGACGCCCAGGCGCTGCGCGAACGGGCGTTGCGCTTGGCGGTGGCTCAGGCGGCCGGCCGCCAGGTGCCGGCCGGGGAAGACCCCGGACCGATCAGTACCGCAGAGCCGGCCACGCGAACTGCGCTCGAGAAGCTCACCGCGCAGCGATTCGGCGCCGCCGAGCTCGCCTCGCTGCAGAAGCGCTTCGCGCAGGCGAACCCCAGCCCGCCGCCCGCCGGGTTGGGCGCGCAGATGATGTCGAGGCTGGGCTCGCTGATGAAGACACCACCGCCGCCGCTGCCACCGGAGGAGGCCAGGCGGCTGCAGGGCACCGACCTGCACGCGCTGATGCTGGAGCGGCTGCTCGAGTCGCAAAAGGTCGATGAGGCGGCACTGCAGGCGCTCGCGCAGGCCCGCGTCGGCGCGATCCGCAAGGACTTGGCGAGCCGGGGTCTCGCCGAAGCGCGGCTGCAGCCCGAGCCGCCGAAATCCGAAACCGGGGACGGCAAGACCGTGCCAGCGTCGCTCGGTCTCACCGCCGGCAAAGGACCCTCCGCGGCGCCAGCCACGGCGCGGGTGCCAGTGGCGGCCAGCCCTGGCCCGGTTCCGGGAGCCAGCGCGCCGCGCGGCGCGCCGTTGCGGCCAGCCAGCGCGCCGCGCTGAGTCCGCCCAGGGTTGCCGCCATCCGCCGGCGGCTTGTCGTCGGCGCACCACAACCCGCGTCGAAATGGGTGAAAAGGCAACGAGAAGTGTCCCTTAGGGAAGGGTTACCCCCAGCTCGCGGGGATGCCCACGCCTGCCGGCCCCCCGACGATGACGTCATCGCTTCTTCGGGAGACTTCGCACCATGATGACCACCACGACCCGCACCGCCGCCGCGCTGCCGACCTCTGCCGCTGCGGCAGCGATCCTGTCCGGCGCCCTCGAGCAGCCGCCGGTGGCGCTGCCCCACGGCTACGTCGGACCGGCCTGGCTGCCGGGCACCGGCCGCATGATCTTCTGGACCGGCCGCGTCGCCATCGGCCTGCGCCACGCGGCCCCGCCGCACGCGATGCTGCACACCTCGTCGGCCGACTGGGTGCAGTCGCTGATGTTGAACTGAAGCCGAACGGGCCCGGGTCGGCGGCAAGCGCCACCACCCGGGCCGGGGCCACCGGGCTTATCGTCGGGCACACTGCCGCCGCACCGACGAGCCACCACTCAGCATGAATTCCTTTGGCGTCCGCGCCCACGGCGCCCGCCTCGAGCGCATGCACGCGTCGCCGCGCTGGGTCGGCGACAGCTTCCGCAACCTGCATCCGATCCCGCCCGGGCTGCGCGACCTGTCCGCCCCGCGGCCGACGCTGAGCGACTTCCTGCGCGGCGGCGAAGGCCGCGTGCCCACCGCACCGCTGCCCTCGTTCGACCCGCGCGCCGCCTGGAACCAGCCGCCGGCGAGCGGGCTGCGCGCCACCTGGCTCGGCCACTCGACGGTGCTGCTGGAGATAGACGGCCACCGGGTGCTCACCGACCCGGTGTGGGGCACGCGCGCATCGCCGTTCCGGCTGCTCGGGCCGAAGCGCTTCCAGCCGGTGCCGCTGCGGTTGCGCCAGATGCCGCCGGTCGACGTCGTCGTGATCTCGCACGACCACTACGACCACCTCGACTACCCGACGCTGCGCGCACTGGCTCGCCACAGTGACGTGCCCTTCGTCACCTCGCTCGGCGTCGGGGCCCACCTGCAGGCGTGGGGCATCGCGCCGGCGCGCATCACCGAACTCGACTGGTGGGAGTCGCACCGCGTGCCCGGCACCGGGCTGACGGTGACGGCGGCGCCGGCGCAGCATTTCGCCGGTCGCGGGCTGAAGGACCGCAATGCGACGCTGTGGTCCTCGATGGTGATGCGCGGCGAGCGGCACGCCGTCTTCTTCAGCGGCGACACCGGGCTGACGACCGAATACACGGCGATCCGCGACCGCCTCGGCCCATTTCACCTGGTGCTGCTCGAGGTCGGTGCCCACCACCCCGCGTGGGGTGACATCCACCTCGGGCCGATGAACGCGCTGCAGGCGCACACGATGCTGAGCACGCCGGGTGACGACGCCGTGCTGCTGCCGGTGCACTGGGGCACCTTCAGCCTCGCGCTGCATGCGTGGGACGAACCGGCCGACACGCTGCTGGCGCACGCCGACGCGCGCGGCGTCGCGCTGATGATGCCGCGCCTGGGCGAGGCGGTGGAGCCCGCGCACCGCAGGCCGGTGGAGGCCTGGTGGCGTGCCGGCCGCGGGCCGGTTGCCAAGCCCACGGCCACCGCGTCTCCGCAGCCCCCGGCGCCCGCCGCCGATCGCGCCGTCCCGGCGGGCCGCCTGGCCGACGAACTGCCCTGGCCGCTTGACTGAGCCCGGACGTCGAAGTCAGACGCCCAACGAAAAAGACCGCAGCCTGGGCCGCGGTCTTGGGTGTCATGCGAGAGCGGGCGCGAAGCCCGCGCCGCTTATTCGACCTCGCGGATGTTCGAGGCCTGCGGGCCCTTCTGGCCTTGCGTGGCTTCGAACTGCACCCGCTGGTTTTCTGTCAGGGTCTTGAAACCCGTGCCCTGGATCTGGCTGAAGTGGGCGAACAGGTCCTTGCCACCGCCATCAGGCGTGATGAAGCCGAAGCCCTTGTCCTGGTTGAACCACTTCACAATGCCGGTCTGGGTCGTCATGTCGAATCCTTTCTCAGTTGGCAGCGCAGGCAATGGCCGACGCAGGCAGAGACGCCAAGAAGATCTTCGAGGGGAGTTTCAACCGGAACCCGCTGGCAGGACACCACCGGGGACAACAGCAGAGAAGACCTACGAAAAAAAGGTCTTGAACATGTCTACGGGGCGAATGCTACACGAAGCGCAGCGATCGCGTTGCAGCGCCGCCCCGACACCCCCAAGTCACGATGCTGCGCACGACCGCGTGCCGGATCGATCTCCGCGCTGATGGGTCACGGCACGCGCGCCAGCGTGCTGCCGTCGGGTGCGCGCAACTCGTAGGCTTCGATGCGGGTGACGATCGCCCCGCCGCCGGGGCCGGGCTGGACGTCGGTGATCGTCAGCCCGACGTCGAGCGACACCACGCGCCGCGCGATCCGGTCGCGCACCGCCTGCGCCTGCGCAGCGGGCACTTTCCAGAGCTGGGCGGTGAGCCCGTTCTCGAAACGCGTCACGACCTTCTGGCCGAGCGTGCTGAAGCTCAGCTCCGACGCCGGCGCCAGCGCCCGCAGCGTGAATTCGCCGTAACTCGGGTCGTAGTCGCTCAGCCCGGCGTCGCCGATCGACACCCGAAGGCGGCCGACATCGCGCACCGCGGCCAGCCCCGCTGTCAGCTCCGCGCGCACGAGCTCGCGCCGCGCGGCCTTGTCGATCGGCACTGCCACGCGCACCCGCATGTCGTTGTCGACCCATTCGTCGAGCGGCGGCTTCAGCCCGGCGAGGTCGAAGTACAGCAGCACCATCGTGCGGTCGTCCGGGTTGACGAGCTCGCGCGGCCGGGCGGCGAAGCGACCGCCGGCGACGCCGGGCGCGGGGCGCGCGGAGGTGTTCACTACGGCCGCCGGGCCAGGGCCGGAGGCGCCCGCCG
>JBDTUO010000147.1:0-6813 GCA_040007675.1 Rubrivivax sp. | reverse complement strand
GAGTGCGCGCTGGTGCAATGCCCGACGCTCGTGTTCCATGCGCGCGATGACCAGATGGTGACGCTGGAACAGGGCCGCAAGCTCGTGGCCTGGATACCGGGCGCGCGCCTCATCCAGCTGGACACCGACAGCCACATCCTGCCGGCAGGCCAGAGCGCAGGACGCAGCTTCATCGCCGAGACCCTCGAATTCCTGGGCGGGGGCCGCCCGGACAAGCCACGCCTGAGTCGTCGCCAGACGCAGATCCTCGGCTTGATCGCTCAGGGCATGACCGACAAGCAGGCCGCGCGCGAGCTCGGGCTGAGCCCCCGCACGGTCGAAATGCACGTGGCGCTCGCGCTGCGCGCCTTGAGCTGCGCCAACCGCGCCGAGGCCGTCCACCGCGCCGGGCAGGAAGGCTTGCTGAACGATTCGGAGTAGCAGCTTCGCTGCGGGCTGGAACCCTATCCATGCGGGATGCAGGGCGCAGCCCGAGCTGGGGATCGTGCGCTCGTTCGGAAGCCGGATCGACGCCCGGTCACGGCGGCGACACCGGCGGCCGGGTCAGCGCGCCAGAATGGCGTCCCGATGGGCACCCTTCACCTCGTCCGCCACGGCCAGGCCTCGTTCGGCAGCGCCGACTACGACCGTCTGAGTGCGCTCGGTGCGCAGCAGTGTCGCCGCCTCGGCGAACACCTGCGTGCGCGCGGGCTCGTGCCCCAGGCGGTCTACACCGGCACCTTGCGCCGGCATGCGCAGTCACTCGCAGCGCTGGCGGAGGGCTTCGACGGCGCGCTGCCGGCGACCCGCGTGCGGCCCGGCCTCGACGAGTACGACGCCCACGCGGTCGTGCACGCGCTCTACCCCGAGCCGCCGCCGGCGCCGGACGATGCCGCGGCCGCCTACCGGCATCACTTCCGACTGCTGCGCGAAGGTCTGCTCGCCTGGATGGCCGGGCGCAGCGTGCCGCAGGGCATGCCGAGCCACGCCGAGTTCGTGGCCGGGGTCGGCGCGCTGCTGGACCACGTGCGCACGCAGCACGACGGCGACGTGCTGGTGGTCTCGAGCGGCGGGCCGATCGCCACCGCAGTCGGCATCGTGCTCGGGCTCACACCGGCGGCGGTGGTCGAGCTGAACCTGCGGCTGCGCAACAGCGCGGTCAGCGAGTTCGTGTTCACGCCCAAGCGCCACAGCCTGCAGAGCTTCAACGGCATCGCCCACCTCGAGCAAGGTGGCGTGCCGGCCGACTGGATCACCTGGTCCTGAAAGGCCCGGCGACCGCAGCTGGCCGCGGATGGCAGCGGCATGCTCAGTCCGGCGCCGCCTCGGCCTCCTGCAAGAGCCGCCACATCACCTTGCCCGAACCGGACTTCGGCAGGCTGTCGACGTATTGCACGATGCGCGGCACCTTGTACGCGGCCATGTGTTCGCGTGCCCAGTCGATCAGGTCCTGCTCGGTGGCGTGCTGCGCGTCGGCGCGCCGCACCACGACCGCCTTCACGGTCTCGCCGCGGTAGGCGTCGCGCGCCGAGATGATGCAGGCCTCCTGCACCAGCGGGCACTTGTACAGCAGCAACTCGACCTCGCTCGGCCAGACCTTGAAGCCGCTCGCGTTGATCATGCGCTTGAGGCGGTCGGTGATGAAGAAGTAGCCGTCCGCGTCCACCCGGCCGAGGTCGCCGGTGCGGAAGAAGCGCTTGCCGTCGAGCTGAATGAAGGCCGCCGCGGTCGCCTCCGGATGGCCCCAGTAGCCGTCGAACACCATCGGGCCGTGGGTGACGATCTCGCCCGTCTCGCCGGTCGGCAGCTCCTCGAAGCTCACCGGGTCGACGATGCGGGCATCGGTGCCGAAGATCGGAATGCCCAGGCACTGCAGCTTGGCCTGTTCCGGCGGGTTGGCGTGCGACGGCGCGGCAGTTTCGGTCAGGCCGTAGCCTTCGGCGAAGGTGAGGCCGAACTCGCGTTGCAGCCGCTCGGCCACCGCGTGCGGCATCGCCGCGCCGCCGCCCGAGAGGTTGCGCAGGCTCGACAGGTCGAACGACGCCAGGTTCGGGCTGCCGAGCAGGTCGATGATCATGGTCGGGATGCAGGTCCAGTGCGAGACGCGGTAGCGCGCGATCAGCCGCGCCGCGAGTTCGCGGTCCCAGCGCGGCAGCACGACCACCGTGGCACCGGCGTAGACGCTGCCCAGTACCCCGTACACGAGGCCGGTGATGTGGAACATCGGCACGACGCCGAGTGCGACCGTCTCCGGCCCAGCGTGACTCCACTGACCGCCGACCGCGTTGTGCATCAGCGTGCGGTGCGGGTGCATGCAGCCCTTGGGCAAGCCGGTCGTGCCCGAGGTGTAGGGCAGCACCGCGAGGTCGTCCGGCGTGGCGCCGAGCGGGGTCGGCCGCAGGCCGGTCGCCAGCGCGTCAGCCCAGCGAACGGCCCAGGCTGCCGGCAGGTGCGGCACCGCGGCCGCGGCCGGCAGCGGGTGCGCGGCCATCAGCCAGGCCGCGACCGCGGGCTGCGGCGCCTCCTCGGCCGGGATGCCCCCGGCGGGCAGCGCGTCGGCGAAACGCGCGACCAGCACCCGCTGCAGGCGCATCGACGGCGCCACCTGCGCGTCGGCGGCCGCGACGATGCTCGCGAGGTCGGCGCTCGTGATCGCCAGCCGCGCCTGCGGGTCGGTGATGTAGTGGGCGAACTCGTCGGCACGGTTCATCGGGTTGACCGGCACGACGACCCCGCCGGCGCGCCCGATGGCGTAGAAGGCCACCGCCCACTGCGGGCAGTTCTGCATGAACAGCAGCACCCGGTCGCCCGGGCACAGCCCCTGCGCCTGCAGCCAGCCGGCAATCGCCTCGGCCTGCCCGCGCAGTTCGGCGTAGCGCAGCGGCTGGCCGAAGAAGACATAGGCCGGCTTGTCCGGGAACCGGGTCGCGCTGACCTCGAGGTTGAACCACAGCGGCGTCTGCGGCACGCTCAGCGTGCGCGGCAGGCGCCGCGGCCAGCCGGCCTGCGACGCGGGTGAACCGGGCGGCAGGGACGGGTCGGAAGTCGACGGCATGCGGGCCCTTCGGCGCTTCGGAGCAGGGAGTCCCGCGGCAGCGGATACCGGTGTGATCGGCGGCCGATGGCCTCGCAGGGGACGCTTGTGGCCGCGCGCAAGCGGCCGGCGAGGCAGCTTATCAGGGCCGCCGACCGTGCCGATGGCGGGCTTGCACGGATCGGTTCCCGGACGGCTGCCACCTACAATACGCGGCGTGCGCAAACCGCCCCACCTGCCCCTGCGGACCGCCCTGGCGCGACGTGCCGGTTTGCGTGCCGCCGGCGCGCTGGGCATCGGCGCTGCGCTGGGCACTCTCTGGCCAGCACCGCGCGCGGCGCGCGCAGCCGCGCCGCCCGAGGGGCCCGTCGTGCTCGTGATCCGGGGCCGCGTGCGGCGGCCGAACGACGGTGCGGTCGCCCGCTTCGACATGGGCGCGCTCGAGCGTTTGCCGCAGCTCAGCTTCACGACACGCACGCCGTGGTACTCCGGCCCGCGCCAGTTCACCGGCCCGCTGATGCGTGACGTGCTCGACAGCGCAGGTGCAGAGGGCAGCGTGCTGCGCGTGAGCGCGCTGAACGACTACCGCGTCGACGTGCCGTTCGACGATGCGCAGCAGCACGAGCTGATCCTCGCCCGGCTGCTCGACGGCCAGCCGATGCCGGTGCGTGACAAGGGGCCGCTGTTCATGGTCTACCCGTTCGACGACCACTCCGAACTGCGCAGCGCCGTCTACTACAGCCGCTCGGTATGGCAGGTGAAGAGCATCGAGGTCGTCTGACGCGGCCGGCCGAGCTGTGGCGCCGGATCGGCGGTCTCGGGCTGATCGGCGCCGCGCTGGTGCTGCTGCTCGCGGTCATCGTCTGGGGGCAGACGCGCCAGCTGACGCTCGTCGGGCAGGCGCTGCGCTCGGGCGACGGCTATTCGGTGCTGAGCCTGTACCAGGTCGAGATCGAGTACCTGCGACTGCGCGAGCAGTGGCGCCGCTCGGTGATCGCCGACGACCTCGAACTGGCGCCGCTGCAGCTGCGCTACGACGTGTGGGTCAGCCGCATCGCGCTGGCGCGCACACCGAGCCTGCAGCGCCTGATGGCCGACGACGAGGGGTACTCGCAGGCGGTGGTCAGGCTGCGCGCCTTCGTCGACCAGGCCGACCTCGAGCTCGGCGTCGACCGCACGCCCGACCGCGCGGCGCTGGTCGCGCTGGCGGCGCCGCTGGAGGAGCTGGCCGGTCCGGTGCACGACCTCACGCTGGCGGCTGCGCACCGCGTCGCCGAGCGGGCTGACGCGAGCAACCGCGCGCTGCACCAGCAGAGCCGCTTCAGCGTCACGCTGACGGTGGCGCTCGGGGCGCTGTGCCTCGTGTTCGGCGGCCTGGCGATGCGCCAGATGCGCCAGCTGAACCAGCGCCGCAGTGCGCTCGAAGACCTCGCCGCGCGGCTGCAGGAGGCGCGCCGGGAGGCCGAGACCGCGAGTGCGGCCAAGAGCACGTTCCTGGCCAACATGAGCCACGAGATCCGCACGCCGTTCCAGGGCCTGCTCGGCATGCTGTCGCTGCTGCGCGAGTCCGGGCTGACGCCACGCCAGGCCGAGCAGTTGCGCATCGCGACCGAGTCCTCCGACCACCTGCTCGCGATCCTGAACGACATCCTCGACCTGTCGCAGCTCGAGTCGGGCCGGCTGACGCTGAGCCCGGCGCCGCTCGACCTGCGCGCGCTGCTGCGCCAGGTCGAGGCGCTGATGCGCCCGCCGGCCTCGGCCAAGTCGCTCGCGCTGCACCTCGACGCGGAACCGACGGTGCCCGAGTGGATCGTCGCCGACGCGACACGCGTCAAGCAGGTCCTGTTCAACCTGCTGTCCAACGCGATCAAGTTCAGCCTGCGCGGCAGCGTCGCGCTCGACATCCGCACCGACGCCGGCCCGCCGCCACGGCTGCGCTTCATCGTCACGGACACCGGCCCCGGCATGAACGAGGCAACCCTGGCCACGCTGTTCCGGCGTTTCAGTCCGGGCGACCGCGGCGCGGCGCGGCATCACGGCGGGGCCGGGCTCGGGCTGGAGATCTCGCGCAACCTCGCGCGGCTGATGGGCGGCGACATCAGCGTCACCAGCCGCCTCGGCGAAGGCAGCCGCTTCAGCTTCGAGATGCCGCTCGTGCTGCCGACCGCACCGCAGGTCCGCGCGGCCGAGCCGCCCGATGACACCCGCGCGCTGCGCCCGCTGCGCGTGCTGGTGGCCGAGGACCACCCGATCAACCGCCAGTACCTGGCATCCTTGTTCGAGACGTTGCGCCACCCCGCGCACTTCGTCGCCGACGGGCGCGAGGCGGTGCTCGCTCTCGAGCGCGAGGCCTTCGACCTCGTGCTGATGGACCTGCACATGCCGGGGCTGGACGGCATCGGCGCGACGCTCGCGATCCGCGCGCTGCCCGACCGTCAGGCGGCCACCGTACCGATCATCGCGCTGACCGCCGACGCCTTTCAGGAGACGCGTGAGCGCTGCCTGCTCGCGGGCATGAACGATTTCCTGACCAAGCCGGTCAGCCCGCAGGACCTGGCGGCAGCCTTGCGCCGGCTGTTCGGTCAGGAGGCGGTCGACGGCCGTTCGGCCGCGAACGCGCCGCGCGTGGCGCCGAGCCTGGCGCCGGTGGCACCGCTGATCGACGGCGTCGCGGTGGAGCGCGTGCTGCAGGCGATGACGACGGCGCGGCTGTCGGCGCTGATCGGCGGCTTCCTCGACGACGGGCCGCGCACGGTGGCGCGCCTGCGTGCCGCCGTGCGCGACGGCCAGCCGCTGGAGCTGCGAGCGCACGCGCACGCGGCGCGCGGTGTCGCGCTGAACCTCGGCCTCGCGGCTCTGGCGCAGACGGCGCAGGCGCTGCACGAGGGCGCCGCCCACCTTCCGGCACACGAGGTGGCGCACCTCGTCAAGCGCTTCGAGGACCTGATCACGCGCACCCGCCGGGCGGCCGCGGAGGCCGGGCTGCTCGAAGCCGCGGCGCCCGCCGGCTGAGGGCCTGGCGCCGCGACGCGGTCGTCCGAGCGTGCGTGCGAGGCGGGACCCGGTCGCTGCGATGCCCACCCTGTTCGTGGACCGTGCCGAGGCCGGCGCGGCGCTCGCCGAGGCGCTGCACCGGCGCCGCTACCCGGCGCCGATCGTCGTGCTCGCGCTGCCGCGCGGCGGCGTGCCGCTGGGCGCCACGGTGGCCGAACGGCTCGGCCTGCCGCTGGACCTGCTGCTGGTGCGCAAGATCGGCGCGCCGGGGCAGCCCGAGTTCGCGGTTGCCGCCGTCGTCGACGGCACGCCGCCCGTCACGCTGGTCGATCCCCGTCACTGCGCGCTCACCGGCGTCATGCACGCGTACATCGACGCCCAGGCGGCGCTCGCCCAGCGCGAGAACCAGCGCCGCCGGCGCGACTACCTGCACGGCCGCGTCTCGCCGGCGCTCGACGGCGCCACGGTGATCGTGGTCGACGATGGCCTGGCGACCGGCACCACCGCGCGTGCGGCCCTGCGCGCGCTGCGCGCGCGGCACCCGGCCCGCCTGGTGCTGGCGGTGCCGGTGGGGCCCGCCGACACCGTCGCGGCGCTGCGCGCCGAGGTCGACGAACTGGTGTGTCTGGCACAGCCGTCACCGTTCGTGGCCGTCGGCCGGCACTACGCCGAGTTCCCCCAGGTCGACGATGCCGAGGTGCGGGCCGCGCTCGATGCGGCCGCGGCGCGGGTCGCCCGGCCGCCGCCGCCGGTGACGCGCTGAGCCTGCCGCGTCAGACGATCACCGGCTCCGGCTCGAGGCGGAT
>JBDTUO010000146.1:0-6853 GCA_040007675.1 Rubrivivax sp. | reverse complement strand
GACAACCTGCGCGTGCCCAGCGGCGTGAGCTACATGCTCGAGAACCGCAAGATGACGATGCGGCTGTTCCCGGGGCTGTTCGGCCTGCACCGCGTCGCGCCCGTGGCGCACTATCCGGACCTGCTGCTCGACACGCTGCGCTCGGTCGCCCCGGCGTCGGTGGACGACCCGACCGTCGTGCTGCTGACGCCGGGCATGTACAACAGCGCCTACTTCGAGCACGCCTTCCTGGCGCAGCAGATGGGCATCGAGCTGCTCGAGGGCAAGGACCTGTTCGTCGACGACGGCTTCGTCTACATGCGCACGACGCAGGGCCCGAAGCGGGTCGACGTGATCTACCGCCGCGTCGACGACGACTTCCTCGACCCCGAGGCCTTCCGGTCGGAATCCACGCTCGGCTGCGCGGGATTGCTCCAGGCCTACCGCAAGGGCAACCTCACGCTGGCCAACGCGATCGGCACCGGCATCGCCGACGACAAGAGCATCTATCCGTACGTGCCGAAGATGATCGACTTCTACCTCGGCGAAAAGCCGATCCTGGAAAACGTGCAGACCTGGATGTGCCGCAAGGCCGACGACCTGAAGTACGTGCTCGACCACCTGGGCGAGCTCGTCGTCAAGGAGGTGCACGGCGCCGGCGGCTACGGCATGCTGGTCGGGCCGGCGGCGACGAAGGCCGAGATCGAGGACTTCCGGCGTGTGCTGCTCGCGCACCCGGGCAACTACATCGCGCAGCCGACGCTGTCGCTGTCGACCTGCCCGACCTACGTCGCATCGGGCGTGGCGCCGCGCCACATCGACCTGCGTCCCTTCGTGCTGTCCGGCCAGACGGTGCAGATGGTGCCGGGCGGTCTGACACGCGTGGCGCTGAAGGAAGGCTCGCTGGTGGTGAACTCGTCGCAGGGCGGGGGCACCAAGGACACCTGGGTGCTGGAGGACTGAGATGCTGTCACGCACCGCCGACCATCTGTTCTGGATGGCGCGCTACATGGAGCGGGCCGAGAACACCGCCCGCATGCTCGAGGTCAATTACCACACGTCGCTGCTGCCGCAGTCGGCCGACATGGCTGAGCGCGGCTGGGAGGGGCTGCTGTCGATCAGCGAGCTGTCGCCGTCCTACCGCGAGAAGTACGGCGAAAAGGTGAGCGCGCGCGACGTCATGCACTTCATGGTGCGCGACGCGAGCAACCCGTCCAGCCTGCACAACTGCCTGCGCGCGGCGCGCGAGAACGCGCGCGCGGTGCGCGGCGCGCTGACGACCGAGGTCTGGGAGACCCAGAACCAGACCTGGCTCGAATTCAACCGGATGCTCGCCGCGGGCGACTTCGAGGACGACCCGGCCGAGTTCTTCGAGTGGGTCAAGTTCCGCTCGCACCTGTCGCGCGGCGTCACCGTCGGCACCATGCTGCAGGACGAGTCGCTGAACTTCATGCGCATCGGCACCTTCCTCGAGCGCGCGGACAACACCGCGCGCCTGATCGACGTCAAGTTCGAGGAGCTGACCGACGGTCACGACTTCTTCGGCGAGGTCGACAAGGACGCGCAGGAGCGCGATTTCTACCACTGGAGCGCGGTGCTGCGGTCGGTCTCGGGCTTCGTGATCTACCGCAAGGTCTACCGCAACGTGATCCGGCCGGAAAAGGTGGCCGAGCTGCTGGTGCTGCGGCCCGACATGCCGCGCTCGCTCGCGGCCTGCATGAACGAGGTGGTCGCCAACCTGCAGCGGGTGGCCAACCAGCGCAGCGGCGAGACGCTGCGCCGCGCCGGCCGGCTCGCCGCCGACCTGCAGTTCGCCCGCATCGACGAGATCCTCGCCCAGGGGCTGCACGCCTGGCTGACGCAATTCCTCGACCGCGTCAACGACCTGGGCGCCGGCATCGGGCGCGACTTCCTGGTGCCGGTGGCGGCTTAAAGGGATTGGCGCCCGCCCGCCGGGCGGGCCGCGCGGCTACCGCCTCGACGGCGGTCCGCGCTGGCGCTACCGCGCGGCCTTGACCGCCTCGCCGAGCGCGATCACGGCCAGCGCGTAGTAGCTCGAGCGGTTGTAGCGCGTCAGCGTGTAGAAGTTTTCGGTGCCGGCAAAGAACGACGCCGGCGCGTCGCCGTTCTCGACCGTCACGAGCGCCAGCGGGCGGGTGTGCTCGCGCCCGGCGGGCGGCAGCCGCGCGCCGGCGGCGCCGAACTGCGCGGCACTGAAGCTCGGTGAGATGTCGGGCACCAGCAGCCGCGCGCGCTCGACCCGGTCCTCGGGCGCGACCACATCGAACAGCGGCGGCATGCCGCGCTGCCAGCCGTGCTGCGCCAGGAACTGCGCCACGCTGCCGACCGCGTCGGCAGCGCTGCCGCGCAGGTCGATGTGACCGTCGCCGTCGAAGTCGATCGCGTGGCGGTTGATGCTGCCGGGCATGAACTGCGGCAGGCCGATGGCGCCCGCGAAGGAGCCCTCGACCGCGGTCGGATCCAGGGCCTCCCGGTGCGCGAGCACGAGGAACTCTTCGAGCTCGGCGCGGAAGAATTCGCTGCGGTCGGTGCGTCCGGTCGGAAAGTCGAACGCCAGCGTCGCCAGCGCGTCGAGCACGCGGAAGTTGCCCGTGATGCGGCCGTAGAAGGTCTCGACGCCGACGATGCCGACGACGATCTCCGGCGGCACGCCGAAACGAGCCTCGGCTCTCTGCAACGCGTCTTCGTTCGCACGCCAGAACGCGACGCCGGCGTCGATGCGGCGCGGCTCGACGAAGCGCGAACGGTACGCGGCCCAGTTCTTCGGCTGCCCGGGCGGCGCCGGCATCATCAGCTGCTGCGCGGCCGGCCGCCGCTCGGCCTGCGCCAGCTGGCGCAGCACCCAGTTCTCATCGAGCTGGCGCCGCGCGGCCACCTCGGCGGCGAACGCACGCACCGCGGCGCGCTGTTCGTAGCCGCCACCGTCGGCGCGGACGGGGCCGGCGAGCACGGGCAGCGCGCAGACGACGGCACACAGGAGGACTGAACGACGCATCGCGCGATGATAGAAGCGCGCCGAGCGCGTCCGCGCGCGGTCAATCCGTCGCGGCGGGTGTCACGCGTGCGGCCTCGGCGCTGAACTGGCGCCACCAGCGTGGATCCGGGCGAGCCCGGCCGGCGCGTGCGTAGCGCTGGTGGTCCAGTCGTTCCAGCGCCTTGGCGAGCGCGTCGCCGGGCGTGCCGAGCGCGGTGCGCACCCGGTCTGCCCGCGTGCGCGGCGGGTCGTGCGGCGCGACGACGACGCCGAGCGCGTGCAGGCGCTGCGCGACCCGCGTCTGCAGCCGTTGCCACGGGTCCTGTCGGTGCCGGTCCCACAGGGCCCAGGCGGCGCCGAGGCCGGCCGCGAGCGACAACAGGCCGGCGATCGCATAGGCCAGGTCTTCCCAGCGGGGGGTGCGCACGCCCAGCGAACTGAGCAGGTCGAACTGCTGGCGGCGCGAATAGTTCAGCACCCACTGGTTCCAGCGGTTGTCCATGCGCTCCCACAGCGCGCGCAGCGAGGCCGCGAGCTCGGGGCTGACGGTGTTCAGCGCGCCGGCCATCAGGCCGGGCGGCGCCACCAGGCCGCGCCCGCTGCTGACCCGCTGCGGCGCGACGGCCGCGGTCGGGTCGACCCGCAGCCAGCCCTCGTCGCCGAGCCAGACTTCGGCCCAGGCGTGCGCGTTCGACTGCCGGACCACCCACCAGCCGTCGGCGTCGGGCACCGGGTCGGCACCCTGGTAGCCGGTGACGATGCGTGCCGGCACGTCGAGCGCCCGCATGATGACGACGAAGGCGGCGGCGAAGTGCTCGCAAAAACCCAGCCGGCGGTCGAGCCAGAACTCGTCGACGGCGTCACGCCCGTAGGTGCCCGGCTCGAGCGTGTAGAAGAACTCCTCCTGGCGCAGGTGCGCGAGCACCGCCGCGACGAGCGCGCGCGGATCGGCGTCGGCCAGCGCAGGCTGGCGCCGCAGCGCCGCTGCCCAGGCCAGCGTGCGCGGGTTGAAGCCGGCCGGCAGCTCGAGGTTTTCTCGCAACGCCAGCGTCGGGTGGCGCGGCCCGTGACGCTGCGCCAGGTGCGCGACCGCGGCGACGCGCACACGCTCGGACAGCGGCCGGTCGGCGCTCCACTCGCCGTCGCGCCGCAGGCGGAACTCGAAGCCCTCGGCGACCGGCGCCTCGCCCGCGCCATCGGGCGTGAACTCGAGCAGCGGCAGCGTCGGCAGCCGGCTCGGCTCGACCGTCGCCTCGTACGACCAGGCACGCCCTCGCGGCTCGGGCGGCGGATCGTTCGGCAGCCCGAACCGGTAGCGCGTGCGCGACCACTCACGGCCGTCGAAGGCGCTCAGCACCGGGCCGCGGAAGTAGAAGTTCTCGCGCGGCGGCGTGCCGTCGCGAAAGCGCACGCGCAGCGCGATGCTGTCGTCGTTGGCCACCTGCGCGATGCCGCCGAGCGTCAGCGTGCCCGACAGGCCGGTCTTGCCGCCGGCGTCCTGCGGCAGCCCCCACAGCGGCGCGATGCGGGGAAACAGCAGGAACAGCGCGACCATCACGGGCGCCCCGAGCAGCGCGGCGCGGGCCGCGATGCCGCCGGCGACGCGCAGCGGCGGCATGCCGACCGGCATGTGGGCCAGCACCAGCGCCGTCATCAGGCCCCAGACCGAGACCAGCATCGCGAGTGCGGTCAGCAGCGTCTGCGAATACAGGAAGTGGGTCAGCACGATGAAGAAGCCGAGCAGGAAGACGACCATCGCATCGCGCCGGGCGCGCAGTTCGAGCGTCTTCAGCGCCATCAGCACGACGAGCATCGTCACGCCCGCCTCCTTGCCGAGCAGGGTGCGTTCGCTGTAGAGCGTCAGGCCGATCGCCAGCGCCAGCGCGGCGACCAGGGTCCAGCGGCTCGGCAGCGCACCGCCGTTGAGTGCCAGGCGCGCGCGCGCGACCAGGATCACGCCGGCGAGCACGATGCACCACGAGGCCAGGTGCGGCGCGTGCGGCAGGATGGTCCACGTGATGACGGCCAGCTGGAACAAGGTGTCGCGCGCTTCGCGCGGCAGGTGGCGCCAGGCAGCCGATGCCGGGCGCCGGGTGCCCAGCGCGTTCGCGCGCGCTTTCACTGCACCCCCTTCGGGCCGCCGACTTCGGATTCGCCCTTGGGGCGGCCCGGCGGGTGGACTGGGCCACCTTCGGGCTGCGCCCTCCGGTGTTCGCCCTTGGGGCGGCCCGGCGGGCTCACGCGCCGTCACCCCATAGCGCGAGCCGGTCGAGCAGCGCGCGCCGGTGGGCGTCGCCCTGGCCGGGTGCGGCCTCGCCGTCGGGCAGGCGCAAGCCGTAGTCCAGCCCCGCGCGCTCGGCCGCCAGCACCCAGGCAGCGAGCCGTTCGAGGCGGCGTTCGGGGTCGAGGCCGGCCGCCGACTGCCAGTCGAGCCAGAGTTCGCGGCTGCCGGCGGCGACGGTCTCGCGGCTCACCAGTTCGCCGCTGTGCGCGACCTTCTTCCAGACCACCTGGCGCAGCGTGTCGCCGCGACGCCACGGCCGCACCCCTTCGAGCTCGCCGCCGGGCAGGCGTTGGGCGGCCGGCGCTTCGCCGGCGCTGGCCTGCGCCGCGGGCAGCGGCGGTGGCGGTTGCTCGGGCCGCGGCCAGGCCAGCACCCGCTGCGCGGGCCGCCAGAGGGTCCAGGCACGGAACAGGCCGAACGGGAAGCCGGTCTCGACGATCAGGGCGGGCAGCCCATGCCAGCCGCGCGTCGGCGGGACCAGTCCGAGGGTGGCCGAGGCCTGGCCCTGCGCCGCGATGTCTACGGCCATGCCGGCGCGGCCGTCGCGCGGCTGGTCTGCCCAGCGAACCACGATCGCGTAGCGGGCGCGGCCCGGGTTCATCAGCACGACCTCGACCTGGGCCGGGGCGCCGGCGAACACCGGCGGCGCCGGTTTCGGCCTCAGGGTCAGCCCGCGCAGCATGCCGTGCGTCATGTGCATCGACGCGAGCGCGGCGCCGGCGAGCAGGAAGGTCAGCACGTAGCCGAGGTTGAGCTGGTAGTTGATGGACGCCACCAGCATCACCAGCACGAGCGCGGCAAAGGCGAGGCCGCTCGGCGTCGGCAGGATGTAGATGTTGCGCTGGCCGAGCAGCCAGGTGTCGGTCAGCGGCAGGCGCGACTGCCACCAGTCGCGCAGCCAGGTGCGCGGGCCGCGCCACGCGGGCCGCGGCCGGCCGGACCGGGACGCTGCCGGGACAGTGGCGCCGGCGGGCGGCGTCACGGGATCGGCGTCGCCTCGACCATCGCCCGCACCTGTTCGATCGCGCCGCGGCCGGCCCCCGCGACCGGCGTCAGCCGGTGCGCGATCGTCTGCGGCAGGATGGCCTGGATGTCGTCCGGCGCCACGTAGCGCCGCTCGGCCATCAGCGCGCGGGCGCGCGCCGCGCGCAGCACCGCGATGCCGGCGCGCGGCGACAGCCCGTCGACGAACCAGCGGCCGTCGCGGGTCGCTGCGATGAGTGCCTGCAGGTAGTCGAGCAATGCGTCCGACGCCGTCACCCCGAGCACTGCCCGCTGCGCCGCCTGCAGCGCCGCTGGCCGCATGACCGGCTGCAGGCGCGCCGTGAGGTGGCGGCGGTCCTCGCCGGCGAGCAGCGCACGTTCGCTCGCGCGGTCCGGGTAGCCGAGCGTGATGCGCATCAGGAAGCGGTCGAGCTGGCTCTCCGGCAGCGGGTAGGTGCCGAGTTGGTCGCTCGGGTTCTGGGTCGCGATGACGAAGAAGGGCTGCGGCAGCTTGCGCGTCTCGTTTTCGACCGAGACCTGCTGCTCCTCCATCGCCTCGAGCAGCGCGCTCTGCGTCTTCGGCCCGGCGCGGTTGATCTCGTCGGCCAGCA
>JBDTUO010000145.1:0-6881 GCA_040007675.1 Rubrivivax sp. | reverse complement strand
CACAGGATCACACATGAACGACAAGACCGAACGGACCGCAGGCCAGGTGGGTGACCGGGACCAGCTGTGGGAACTCATCAAGGACATCAAGTTCGCGATGTTCACGACGCGCC
Organism: Rubrivivax sp.; assembly: GCA_040007675.1. Taxonomy (GTDB): domain Bacteria; phylum Pseudomonadota; class Gammaproteobacteria; order Burkholderiales; family Burkholderiaceae_C; genus Rubrivivax. The sequence goes on along the minus strand of JBDTUO010000145.1, from coordinate 6,768 downwards.
ACGAAAACGGCCACCTTCACTCGCGGCCGATGACCACCCAGAACGGCGCCATCGACGAGGATTCCAGCCTTTGGTTCTTCATGTCGGCACGCAGCGAGGTCGTCGCGGACATCGCTGTCGACCCTGCCGTCGCGGTTGCCTATGCCGATACCGACGCCGACAACTACGTCTCGGTTTCGGGCCGTGCGCGTGTCGTCGATGACATGGCAAAAAAGAAAAAGCTGTGGAGCAAGTTGACCGAAGCCTGGTTCCCCGGCGGTGTTTCCGACCCCGACCTGGCATTGGTGCAAGTCAGCATCTTGCACGCCGACTACTGGGAGTCCAAGGACGGCAAGCTGACACAGCTGCTCAAGATGGCCACGGCCGCGGTCAGCGGCCATCCGCCGACCGACATGCTCGAGCACGGCCGCGTCCAGATGAAATAAACGGCCCGCCGCCGGGTAGCGGCGCAGGTCAGGCAGAGTTCTCCGGTGCCCGCATCGACGGCGTCATCGCGCTGACGTGCCGCTACAGCAATGGCACGTCCGCGTCGTCATGGCCGACGAGCAGATCGCCGCCGCGACGAAATCGACGGCCGATCAGACCCCCGATCCGAAGCGTTGCAGTGCCGAGGGAACGGCGTGCCGAAGGTGCAGCGACATGCCGAGCGCAGCGAGGTGGTTGCTGTCGCGGCCAAGAATCGCCTGTGACAGCGGCAGGAAGGATTCTTCCTCGAAACGGGCGTGGCGTTGGTAGCGCTGCACGAGCGCCGATACGGCGGCGGCGTCGAGCGCGGCGTCTGCGCCCTTTGCCGCGGCTTTCAGGCCCGACTGCAGTGCCTTGAACGCGGTTTCGATCTGCCGGTGCTCGTCGGTCAGACGCTGCACGATGGCAGCCACGCGATCTCGTTCTTCGCCTTTGTGGGCGCTGGCCAGAACGGCCGGAAACAGCTCACTTTCCTCCTGGCCATGGTGCTCGAGCACGACATCGCGAAAGAAGGCGGCCGTGTCACCGGCGATCTGTCGCGCCTGCCGGGCAGCGTCCAGCAACGCTGGCAGGCCGGACAGCCGATCCAACTGCGCCAGGATGCCCACATGGCAGGTGGAAAAGTCTGCGATCGGTGACGACGACGATTCGTCCATGGCGGCCTCCATTCGACCAGTCGAATGCAGGATGTTAGAGCGCAGCGCGATACCCCTGTTTGCGCGATGTCAGCGCCCGTGCCTGCCCCTTCCTCGGCGCTCACGCTGCCGGCAGTTCTCGCGCGCCGGCGTCGATCCCCCCGCCTCGAGCCGTCGCCTCATCGGCGGCGTCGCCAGGCAGCCAGCGGCGAAAATGAGCCGCATTGGCCCCAGCACGCGCGCGCGCGCGTGCTGTCTCGGCCCGGGCAACGGTGCGCAGATGGACTTCGTCCGGTCCGTCGAGCAAGCGCAGAGCGCGCCCCCAGCTCCACAAGCGCGCGAGCGGCGTGTCGGGCGTCAGACCCATCGCACCGAACACCTGCATGGCGCGGTCCAGGACGGTGGTTTGAAGCTGCGCGGTGACGACCTTGATGCCCGACACGTCGACCCTGGACTCGCCCGGCCCATGCCTGTCCAGCCGCCAGGCCGCCCTGAGCACCAGCAGGCGCGCCTGGTCGATCTCGAGCCGTGAGTGTGCAATCCAGTCCTGGATGTTGGCGTAGCCCGCCAGCTTCTGTCCGAACAGCTGCCGCTGGAGCGCACGCTCGCACATCAACTCCAAGGCCAGTTCACATTGCCCGATGCTGCGCATGGCGTGATGGATCCGGCCCGGACCCAATCGCGCCTGGGCCATGGCAAAACCCTGCCCGGGGGCGCCGAGCAGATCGGCGACCGACACGCGCACGTCGCGGAACACGAGTTCGCAATGCCCTTCGAGCGCCTGATGGTCCATCACCGGGATGTTGCGCTCGATGGTCAACCCCGGCGCACCGAACGGCACCGTGACGAGCGAGTGACTTCCGTGGGCGCGGCCATTGCCCGCGGGCACCGACTCGTCGCGGGCCATCACCAGCGCCACTCGACACAGCGGATGGGCCGCGCCAGTGATGAACCACTTGCGACCGTTGATGACCAGCTGATCGCCGTCGCGGCGCACGGAGGCCTGCAGTTGGGTGGGGTCGGACGACGCCACGTCCGGCTCACTCATCGCGAAGCACGAGCGAATCTCGCCTGCCAACAGCGGGTCGAGCCATCGGGTCCGTTGTTCGGCGCTGGCGAACATCTGCAGCAGTTCGATGTTGCCGGTGTCCGGGGCACTGCAGTTGAAGACCTCGGCCGACCAGGGCACGCGGCCCATCGCTTCGGCGAGCGGCGCGTAGTCGAGATTCGACAAGCGCGTGCCGGGCTGGTCGTCGCGCAGCGACGGCAGAAAGAGGTTCCACAGGCCCATGCGCCTGGCCGCGGTCTTCAGCGGCTGGATGACGTCCAGCGGATAGACGCCTGCGTCGGCGTAGCGATGCCAGTCCGTCATCGACGGCATGACGAGGTCGCTCATCGCGTGCTGCAACTTCGACAGCATGGCGATCGCTTTGTCGGAAGGGTCGAAGTCCATCGGGAGATCTTGCAACGGCAGGTCGGGCCAGCGCTGTCCGGACGGCGACAGCACGGCAGTCGTCGTACAGGATGAACCGATGGTTTCGACGACCGGTTGCTCACCATCAAGCTCGCGCCACCGGGCGGCCTGGTCGCGCAAGGCGATTGATGCATCGCAAAGGCGGCAGCCGCTTGCAGCCGCACCATGCACGACATGCCCATCGCGGGAATGCTGGCGATGTCGGCCGAGGCCCACGCCCTCAACTTCGATCCCGACGGTGGATAGCGCCGCCGGCAGCCATGCGAAAAGCCGTTCAAGTCATCCGGATGGAGCATCAGGCCCTGGCGGCATTGCTGCGGTCGGTCTCCCTGCTGATCGATCGGCAGCGCCGGGAGGGCTCGGCGCCGGCGTTCGACGCCCTCCGGGCGATGCTCTTCTACATCGACGAGTTTCCCGAGAAGCGGCACCACAAGAAGGAAACGGACATTCTGTTTCCGAAGCTGAGGGCCCGCGCACCGCTGCATCGGAGCCTGCTCGACCGCCTCGACGCCGAACATCGCCTCGGGGAATCGCGCATCCGCGAGTTGGAGCACGCCCTGACCGCCTGCGAGATGATGGGTGATCGCAGGCGAGCGGCGTTCGAGGACACGGCCGCGCAGTATGTCGACTTCTATCTGTCCCACATGAGCCTCGAAGAGCGCGAGGTTCTGCCGCTGGCAGAGCGCGTGCTGACCGAAGCGGACTGGTCCGAGCTCGACAGCGCATTCCTCGAGAACCGCGACGCACTGGCCGGGGCGGAGCCGGACGAGGAGTACGCGGCGCTGTTCCACCGCATCGTCCGCCTGGTTCCGGCACCGGTCGGACTGGGGCCTGCAGCCTGGCCCTGACGTCGCCGCCTGGCGCGCCCCCCGCGCCGGGATCCACGTAAGTCCCGGGGCGCCTGGGGTAGGATGGTCGAACCGCTGCGGGCGACGAGTACGGCCTGAGGGTTCGCCGAGCGCGAGCCGGCGGGAGGGAACGTGGCGCGCGCCACCGCCGCGTCGACCTTGCCCCCCGAAACCTGTGAACGCTCAGCACATCGCGATACTCGATGACGAGGTCGCCATCACGACCCTGTTGGCGACCTACTTCCAGGCCCAGGGCTACCGTGTGACGTCGGTGCCCACGGGTGCCGCCCTCATGTCCTTGATGTCCACCGATCCTCCGGCGCTGGTCCTGCTGGACCTCGGCCTTCCCGGGGAGGATGGGTTCAGCATCGCTCGACGACTTCGCGAGCACTGGAATTGCGGGCTGGTCATCGTGAGTGGGCGCGGTGATGCCGTGGACAAGGTCGTGGGGCTCGAGGTCGGCGCCGACGACTACGTCACCAAGCCCTTCGACCTCAGGGAGCTGCTGGCGCGCTGCAAGTCTGTGCTGCGCAGGACGGCAGGTCTGACGGTCGCCAGCGGGGTCGGGTCTGCCGCATCGGCTGCCCAGGGTTCCGCGACGACCGTCTTTGACGGCTGGCGGATCGATACCGCGACCCGATCGCTGGTCGGGCCGGACGGCGACGTCGAGCTGACCACCGGCGAGTTCGACCTGCTGGCCACGTTCGTGGCGCACCCGGGTCGGGTGCTGTCACGGGACTTCCTGCTCGAGCAGACGCGCGGCCGCGAAGCCGGCCCGTTCGACCGCACCATCGATGTCCAGGTGGGCCGATTGCGCAAGAAGCTCAATGACGACGCGGACAAGCCGCGCATCATCAAGTCGGTGCGTGGGGCTGGCTACATCTTCGTCCCGTCCATTCGAGCCGGCTAGGTGAACAGGCCCCAGGGCAGACGCCATGAATGAGCACCCCTCCGCCTTCCGCATGGGAGTCGACGAGCAGAGCTTGTTTCGTTCCTTGCATTCGGCCTATCCCGATGCACTGCTGATCGTCGACGCCTCGGGCGCCATCGTCCTGATCAACGAGGCTGCCGAGAAGCTACTGGGCTACTCGGACGTCGAGATCGTGGGCATGAATGTGGATCGGTTGGTTCCCGACGTCAGCCGGGCGCGGCACGCATCGTACCGACGGGCCTACGGCGAGAGCCCGCGTGCCCGCCCGATGGGCACACAGATGGACCTCGTGGCCCTTTGCAAAGACGGGTCCGAAGTGATGGTCGAGATCGCGCTCAGCCCGTTGACGGTCAAAGGCATTCCCCTCGTCGTGGCGGCGATACGCGACGTCGGCATGTATCCCCGCGTGAAGCAGGCGCTTCTGCGCGCGAGATACGCGGAGACGCTCGCTCAGATCGGTCGCGACGCCGTTGACTCACGAGACCCGCAAGCCCTGCTGGACCGGGCTCCGATCGCTGCCGCCGACGCATTGGATGCTGCGGCCGCGGTGGTTCTCCTGCTCAGCACCGACCGGTCTGCCCTGCGCGTCGCGGGCGGCGCCGGCCACGCACTGGAGAGCGTCGCACGGGTGGCGGCGTGGTCGGCCACCACCGGGCCGGCGGCTTTTGTGCTCGCCCAGGGTGAGCCCGTACTGACGACTGATCTGAGCACGGAGCGGCGCTTCGAAGTGCCGCCCGCGCTGCTGGGTCTCGGCATTCGGAGCATGCTGGGAGTTCCGCTGTTCGACCGCGGCCGCCAGATAGGCGTCATCCAGGTGTTCTCGACGCAGGCAGATCGTCTGGGGGACGATGAGACCCGCTTCATGCAGTCGCTGTCGAACCTGGTGGCCTCGGCGCTTCAGCGCGCGCAATCCGAGGAGGCGCTCAACCACGCCCAACGCCTGGAGAGCGTGGGGCAGCTCACGGGCGGAATCGCGCATGACTTCAACAACCTCCTGACCGTCATCCAGGGAAATCTTCAAGTGCTCCAGGAGATGCCGTCGCATGCCGATACGCCCTCGCAGGGTCTCATCGACGCTGCGACCCGCGCAGCCAAGCGTGGCGCCGAACTGACGGGGAAGTTGCTTGCTTTCTCGCGCCGGCAGGTGCTCAAGCCCTCCGAAGTCGACGTGTCGAGCATGCTCCATTCCTTGTCCAACATGCTCCATCGGACGCTCGACCAGCGCATCAAGATCGACGTCGAGGTGACGGGGTCGCCGGTAGTGCAGGCTGATGCCGGACAACTGGAGTCGGCATTGCTCAACATCGCCATCAACGCGCGTGACGCCATGCTGGAAGGTGGGAGGCTGCGGTTCAGCTGTCGGACGATCGCACACCTGCCCGAGGATCTGCGACCGGGCCTCGACGAGAACGCGCCGTCGAGCGTGCCCTTTGTGGCCATCACGGTGCAGGACTCGGGCACGGGAATGACCGAGGCCGTGAAGGAACGCGCCTTTGAGCCATTCTTCACCACCAAAGGGGCGGGCCGGGGGACCGGCCTCGGACTCAGCACCGTCTATGGTTTTGCCAGACAGTCCAAAGGCACCGTGGCCATCGACAGCACCCCCGGGAATGGCACTGCAGTGACGCTGTATATCCCCTGCGCCGAGGCGTCCGGGGCGAACCCGCCCGTGAAAGAAGCCGCCGCGGCGGTCCTTCCACTCGGACTGAAGGTTCTCGTGGTGGAGGACGACCCCGAGGTCAGACGGGTCGTCGAGGCATTTCTCGACGCCCTCGGCTGCGAGACGACAACTTCACGCAGCGCTGAAGAGGCGATTCCACGCCTGCTGCAGGACCGCCCCTTCGACGTGCTGCTGAGTGACATCTCCCTCGGCGCCGGAATGCGCGGCACCGAGTTGGCCGTCTTCGCCCAGCAGCGCAACCCCACGCTGGCGATACTGCTGATGTCGGGTTTCTCCTCCGAACTGTTGGAGGCAGACCGGTCGTCGCCTGCGTCGTGGGAGTTTCTGGGCAAGCCGTTCAGCCGGGAGGAACTGGGTACGGCGCTCGCCGGCGTGCTGGCGAACCGGGCTTGCTAGTGCGCCGTGCTGTTTTGCACTTATGCAGGCGCCGCCATCAGGACGCACAGGGCTTGGACGCCGTAAGGATCGTCCGCTGCGCGCCAGCTACCGGTCCTTCAGTCCTTCAAGTCGTAAGACTGAAACCGACCCGTTGCGGACTGTCGCCGTTGGCTCTTCCCGCGCCCGCCGCATCGCGAGCCGAGGGCAGCGGTCCTGGTGTTCGACAGTCGAATGCCACGGCAGGTGATGGCCACGGGCGGCGGGCACCCTCCCACGCAAGTAAAGGAGGAGGGTCGGGCGCAGCCCGGCCTGGGGGACATGGAGTGGGAGGGTGCCCGCTGCCCTTGGCTCGCTCG
>JBDTUO010000144.1:0-6897 GCA_040007675.1 Rubrivivax sp. | reverse complement strand
CGTAGTGGCCGCCGAACTCCGGGTATTCGTTGCGCAGCGAGTTCAGCGCATGCGGGTCGCAGGTGACGATGCGCGTCACGCCGCGCTCGCCGAGGGTTCCGACGAGCCCGGCTGCCAGTTGCTGGAACAGCATCTCGTTGCCCATGCGGCGCACGCATTCACCCGTGGAGCCCTCTTCGGCGCCGAGGATGCCGAAGCGCACGCCGGCATGTTGCAGCACTTTGACGAAAGCCCGCGCGATCTTCTGTCCGCGTGGATCGAACGACATCGCCGAGCCGACGTAGAACAGCAGCTCCAGCTCCGCCATGTCCTGCGCGTTGCGCACCAGCGGTACGCCGAGGCCCTGCGCCCAGTCGCCACGCTGCGCCGCCTGCAGGCCCCACGGATTGCCCTGCGCCTCGTAGGCCTCGAACAGTCTCTTCATTTCGTGGGGGAACTCGCCGGCGATCATCACCTGGTGCTGGCGCATGCGGAAGAACTTGTCCAGGTGCTCCAGCTCGATCGGACACGCTGCCTCGCAGTAACCGCAGGTGGTGCAGGCCCACAGCGTCTGCTCATGGATCACCGGGCCGACCAGCGGCGGCAGCGGGCCGGCGTCGGACAGCAGCGCCTCGCGTTGTTCGAGCAGGTGCTTCTTGAGGCTGTCGTTGACCGCCTTCAGCGACAGTGGCTTGCCGGTCAGATGGGTCGGGCAGGCGTCCTTGCAGCGCCCGCACTCGGTGCAGGTGAAGGCATCCAGGCCATCCTTCCACATCAGATCGCGCGCGGTGCGCACCCCCGCATGCATGTCGGCCTCGTCAGTCGCCTCCATCAGCTTGTCGAGATCCACCCCCGGCACGCGGTTGCCCGGTCGGCCGCGGCGGAAGAACAGCGCCGGCAATGCGGTGACGATGTGGAAATGCTCACCCGTGGGCAGCAGCACCAGGAAGGCCAGCACCACCACCATCTGCGTCCAGTAGAAGGCCGCGCTGCCGTCCTGCAGCGACGTCTCGGACAGCGGCCGCAGCAGCGATGCCAGCGTGCCGCCGAGGAAGGCAAAGTCGCGCTCGTGCGCAATGCCGGGATGGCCGTCGGCCAGCAGGGCGAAGCGAAAGCCGTCGAAGGCCACGTCGGTGAGCATGATGCAGAGAATCAGCCCCAGCACCAGCAGCGCCTCGCGGTTGGGCTCCAGGCGGGCTGGCCGGGTGACGAAGCGGCGCCAGAAGCCATACAGCACCGCCAGCGTCACCGCGAGTTCGACGAAGTCCTTGTAGGCAGCGAATGGGCCACCGAAGGCATCGGGAAACGTGAAGAACGGGTCGTAGCCGATGGCGATCAGCTGCAGCTTGCGCAGCAGCAGCGACAGGAAGCCGATGAAGATCACCGCATGCATCAGGCCCGCGGCCGGCTCGCGCTTGACCATGCGTCGCTGCAGAAGGCCATTGCGCCACACGGTGCGCAGCCGCTCGAGCGGTTGGTCCCATCGCACCCCGGGCTGCAACGCCAAGACCAGGCGCAGCTTGCGCCAGGCGAGCGCGCCGAAGGCCGCCAGCGCAAGCACCAGCAGCAAGGTCGTTGCGACGGGATTCATTGCGCCCGCTTCCCGGCAGCGACGCCAGGAGCGATGCGCCGCGCGCAATAGACCCAGGTCAAGCCGTTGCCCGGTGCTGCAGGCCCTCAGTACCGGCCATGCTGCTTGACGATGTAGTTCGTCAGTTCGGAAGCCTGCATCGACAGTCGCGTCTGCACCTGATGCACCGTGCGCACGATGGTGCACATCACCGCGTAGAGGATGCGCGGATGCCCGTCGATCAGGCTTTCGAGCTTTTCGCGTTCGAGCACCAGCACCTGTGCGTCGCTCGCGGCACGCAAGGTGGCATAGCGCTCGGCGCCGTCGAGGAAACCCAGCTCATGCGCGAACTCGCCGGCATTCAGTGTCATCAGCAGCGCCTCGTCGGGCGTGCCCGCGTGCTTGACGACGTGCAGCGTGCCCGCAACGACGACATACAGCCGGTTGTCGCTGCTGCCCTCTCGTGCCAGCACGTCGCCTGCGACGACGGCCCGCAACGCAAGCCGGCTCGCCAGCACCGCCACCTGATCCGCGTTCAGGCCCTGCGCAAGGCGGGACGCCTGCACGGACCGCAGACATTCCTCGGCAGATGTGTTCATGGCGTGGCGCATTCCTCGACTGACCAGGCCGGCCCGCGGGCCGGTATCGGTCAACGATAAGCCGTGCCCTGTCTTCCCGATTGATGCAGGTCAACCGCGGGCGGGCGTGCCGGGTGCCTCCAGGTGTCGCGGCGAGCGTGACATCTGCTAGTCTGGCCGCCAATGAATGAGCTGTCTCGTAGCTTCGGCAAACAGACGGTCGACGAGCAGGAACGCGAACGGCGCATCCGCCGCGTCTTCGAGGCCGTCGCCGCGCGCTACGATTTGATGAACGACCTGATGAGCATGGGCATCCACCGCCTGTGGAAGCGCAAGCTGGTGCGGATGGCGGCGCCCGCAGCGGGGCAGACCATCGTCGATCTGGCCGGCGGCACCGGTGACGTGGCCGCGCGGATGGCCGCTGACGATCGTCACGTCATCGTCTGCGACCCCAGCCTGCCGATGATGCAGGTCGGCCAGTCGCGCGGTCATCGCCACGTGCGATGGCTCGAAGGCACGGGAGAAGCGATCCCCCTGCCTTCGGCATCGGTGGACACCCTGACCATCGCCTTCGGTATTCGCAACGTCACTCGGGTGGAGGACGCGCTGGCCGAGGCGCTGCGCGTCCTCAAGCCGGGCGGGCGGTTCCTGTGCCTCGAGTTCTCCACGCCTTACGCGCCGGTGCGCCCGTTCTACGATCTGTTCTCGTATGCCGTCATTCCCCGTCTCGGGGCCTGGGTTGCACGCTCGCCCGAGGCCTACCACTACCTGGTCGAATCGATCCGGCGCTTTCCCGATCAGCAAGCCTTCAAGTCACTGATCGAACAGGCCGGCTTCGAGAACGTGTCCTACCGAAATCTCAGTTTCGGCATTGCCTGCATCCACGTCGGCGCCCGGTCTATGGGGCCGCCGACTTCGGTTCAGGCTGGCGTCGGCCGTTGATTTGATTGATTTGACGCAATCGATGATGCACTCCTGGGCCGAGAATGCAGATACGACGACGAACAGGAGCACAGCCAGCATGTCGGGCAACAAGCAGATCATTGCTGGAGGAGCCGTGGTTCGTTCCGGGTCGCTGGCCGCCTGGCTGGTGGCCGTGCGACCCAGAACCCTGCTCGTTGCCTTCAGCCCGGTGCTCGTCGGGGCTACCCTGGGCTTCATGCGTACAGGCCGTATCGATCCCCTGGCCGCGCTGATGGTGCTGGGTGCGTCGCTCCTGGTCCAGGTCGTCACCAACATGCAGAACGACGTCGGCTACACCGTGCGCGGTGGCGACAGCAGCGGCACCCGTGCCGGCCTGCCGCGTGCCACGTCCAATGGCTGGCTCAGCGTGCGCCACGTGCGCGCCGGGATCGTGGTGGCGGCCGTGGCGGCCACGGCGCTGGGCCTTGCGCTGGTGGCCTATCGCGGCTGGCCGGTACTGGCCATCGGCGTCGCCTCGCTGGCGGCCGCGTTGGCCTACATGGGCGGGCCTAAGCCGATCGCGTACACACCCTTCGGCGAACTGACCGTGTTCCTCTTCTTCGGACTGGTCGCGGTCATGGGGACCGACTGGGTACTGACGGGAGATGTCGGGGGGGCCAGCATGCTCGCCTCGGTGGCGCTGGGTGGTCTGGCGGCGGCAGCGCTGGCGGTAAACAACCATCGCGACATCGCGCACGACCGGCTGGTGGGTCGTCACACCTTCGCGGTGTGCTTTGGCGAGAACGCGTCGCGCCGCCTGTACACCCTGTTGCTGCTGGGCCCGTTCGCACTCGTGCCGCTGTTGGCCGTGCAGGCGCAGGATCCGGCGTTGCTGCTGCCGGCGGCGTTGGTGCCTGCGGCGTTGCGATTGCGGCACGATTTCGCCCGCTGCAAGCCGGGACTGGCTTTCAATGAAATCCTGTTCCGCACTTTCAGGCTCGAATTGTGGTTCGCGGCACTGCTTTCCGCGGCGGCGCTGCTCGGCCGCTACGTGGCGGGAACGCCGACTTGAGCACGACCTGGCCCAGCCGGCGTACCGTGCTGGCGCTGCTGTCGGCACCGTGGGCAGCGGCACGCGGCGCGGCGCCGGGCAAGTTCCCGAACCGACCGGTGCGGGTGGTGGTGCCGTATTCAGTGGGCATCGGGCCCGACGTCGTGGCGCGCAGCGTGGCCGAGCGCCTGTCGCTGCGCTGGAACGAGACCGTGCTGGTGGACAACCGCCCCGGTGCGTCGGGCATCCTGGCCTTCGCCGACGTGCGCCGTACGCCAGCCGACGGGCACACGATCTTCCTTGCCGACACCGCCACGTTGGCGGTCAACCCGCTGCTGCACAAGAACCTGCCTTACGACCCCGCGAAGGACCTGGTACCGCTGAGCCTGTTGTTTCGCGCCACCTTCCTGCTGTGGGTGGGCGGTGGCAGCCCGCTGCACAGCGTCGCCGAGTTGCAGCAGGCAGCACGCAGCGAGCCCGGCCGCATCAGCTACGGCTCGCTGGGCAACGGGCACGCCAGCCAGGTGGCGGTGGAGACCTATGCCCGCGCTGCCGGTCTGCAGCTGTTGCACGTGCCGTTCAAGGACGCCGGAGCTTTGTTCAGCAGCGTGGCCTCCGGCGAGGTGGACTTCACCGCCTTCTCCATGAACAGCGTGTTCGGTCTGATGACCAGCGGCAAGCTGCGTCCGTTGGCCGTTGCCGCCCGCGAGCGACTGCCGTTGTTTCCTGAGATCCCCACGCTGGTGCAAGCGGGTGGCCCGCCGGTGGAGATGCATCCGTGGGCCGCTTTGGTGACCGTGGCCGGAACCTCCGCGCCGGTGCTGCACGCGCTGCAGCAGGACATTGCCGCCGTGCTGGCGAGCCCCGAAGTGCGAAGCCGGGCCGAGACGGCGGGCTTCGAGATCACGCCCTCGACGCCGCAGGCGGTGCTCGATCTGGTGCAGGCCGACATCGCGCAGGTACGCCCGCTCATCGCTGAAGGTCGGCTGACGCAGGTGTGAGCCTCGTGGCGCTGGGCAATGCACTCGAGATCGTACTGATGGTGCGGTGGTCACGATGATCGTGCGCCGCTCCGCCCTCGTCGGCCGCTCAGCTACCGTCCTGTTCGACCTGATCGAGGCGGCCGAACACTACCCGCGGTTCCTGCCATGGTGCGCAAGGGCACACATCGTCAGCCGAGACGACACCGTCGTATCGGCTGACTTGACGGTCCGTTGGCTCGGACTGGATTTCGAGATGCGTACTCGCAACCCGAAGCAGCGACCCGAGTACATGGCCATCCATCTGGAGCGCGGCCCGTTCCGCCGCTTCGAAGGCGAATGGCGTCTGGCGCCGCTGTCGCCCGATGCCTGCAAGGTTACATTCGTGCTCGACTACGAATTCGACAGCAACCTCACGACCCTCGTTGCCGGCCCGGTGTTCAGTCGCATCACCGACAAGTTGGTCGACGCCTTCGTTCGGCAAGCGATGGTGATGCCGGAGCAGCCGCCCAACGAGCTTGCGGGGCCCGCGGTCGAAGCTTCGGAACGTGCCACGCAGCAAGAGCCGATTGATTCAGGTCAAGCGGCGCCCGATCGCCGACCGCCAGAATAGGTCTGTGCCCTGCTCACCGGGAGGGTACTTTTCCCGTCTGGACGACGACCGGATCCGGCACGGTCGAGCGCCTTTTCCCTCCGGGCGGTTTCACGCAAGGAATGCAAATGAAGTTGTATGCAACCATCGTTGCCGCCTGCGCTGCCACGGTGATCGGCGGTCAGGCCTTCGCGGGCACCGCCGAGGACCTGATAGGCGAGCACAAGTGCCAGAAGTGCCACACCTCCAAGACGACCAAGAAGGGGCCCTCATGGGCTTCGGTGGCCGAAAAATACAAGAGTGATCCAGCGGCCGAAGCCAAACTGGTCGAGATGCTCAAGACCGGCGGCAAGGAGGATCACGAAGTGGTCAAGGCCGGCGATGCTGACCTGAAGGCGATCATCGCGATCGTGCTCTCGTCGAAGTAGCCCCAATCCGGCCCAGGGGTGCGGCCAACGCACTGACGTTGTCGACGGCGGTGGGCCGCATGCACGAGGAGCGGGAAGGTGGCTGATCCAGATTCACCAGGCGCCGTGCGCCGGTTCTTTCGCTGGCTTTTCTCGCCGTCGGCCCGCTGGTCGGTGTTCGTGTTGCTGCTGGTCGGCGTCGTCGTCGGTGCGGTCTCGGTGGTCGGCACGCAGGTGGCGGTCGCGGTGACCGGCACCGACGAGTTCTGCGGCACCGCCTGCCACTCGCACAAGAGCTTCGTCTACCCCGAACACAAGGCGTCGATCCACTACACCAACCGGGTCGGAGTGCGCGCCATGTGCGTCGACTGCCATGTACCGCACACCTATCCGGCGAAGCTCATCTACAAGGCCAGGGCAGGCGTCACCGATGCGCTGGCGGAATTTCGCGGCGTGATCTCGACCCAGGAAAAGTTCGCCAACGAGCGCTGGCGCATGGCCAACATCGTTTGGGACGAGATGCGGGAGGACAACTCGGCCAATTGCCGCAGCTGCCATGATGCTGCCGCGATGAACACCGACGAACAGTCGAAGGGGGCGGTCAAGGCGCACAAGAAGTTCGCCGCTGGCGAATCCACGTGCATCGACTGCCACACGGGCGTTGCACACCCGGACCCCGAGGATCCTAAAGCACCTGCAACAGCCGCACCTGAAGCAGCCGCATCGGCAGCCGCATCGGCAGCCGGCGGCTGAGGACGCCGGACCGGGCTGCGGACGGTCGTCATTGGTCTGCCGTGAAGAAAGGCCCTCGACAACCGAGCGAGCCAAGGGCAGCGG
>JBDTUO010000143.1:0-6922 GCA_040007675.1 Rubrivivax sp. | reverse complement strand
GCTGCTGTTCCAGGATCTGGCCGTGGTGCCGCTGCTGGTGCTGATCCCGGCCCTCAACGAGAGCGGGCGCGACCTCGCGCTATCGCTCGGTGACGCGCTGCTGAAGGCCGTCGTGCTGCTGACGCTGCTGCTCGTCGGGGGCCAGCGCGTGATGCGCTGGTGGCTCACGCTGGTGGCGCGCCGCAAGAGCGAGGAGCTGTTCATCCTCAACCTGCTGCTGATCACGCTCGGACTGGCGTACCTGACCGAACACGCCGGGCTGTCGCTTGCGCTGGGCGCCTTCGTCGCCGGCATGCTGGTGGCCGAGACCGAGTTCAAGCACCAGGTCGAGACCGACATCCGGCCGTTCCACGACGTGCTGCTCGGCCTGTTCTTCATCACCATCGGCATGAAGCTCGACTGGCGGCCGGTGCTCGACCAGTGGGCGCTGGTGCTGTTGCTGACCACCGTGCCGGTGCTCGCGAAGTTCGTGCTCGTCGCGGCGCTCGCGCGCGCCTTCCGCGCGCCGCCCGGGGTCGCGCTGCGCACCGGGCTGTACCTGGCGCAGGCCGGCGAGTTCGGCTTCGTGCTGCTCACACTGGGCGCCGACGGCGGGCTGGTGGCGCCGGAGTGGGTCAGCCCGATCCTCGCCAGCATGGTGCTGTCGATGTTGGCCACGCCATTCCTGATCCTCTACAACAACCGCATCGTCAACCGGCTGTCGAAGACCGACTGGATGCTGCAATCGGTCGCGTTGACGACGATCGCCAAGCGCTCGATCCGGACCGAGGCCCACGTGATCATCTGCGGCTACGGCCGCAGCGGCCAGAACCTGGCGCGGGTGCTCGAGACCCAGGGCATCCCGTACATGGCGCTCGACCTCGACCCTGACCGCGTGCGCCAGGCCGCTGCCGCCGGACAGAGCGTCGTCTATGGCGACGCCGCGCGGCTGCCGGCGCTGATGGCGGCCGGCCTGGCGCGCGCCAACGCGGTCGTCATCAGCTACCACGACACCCCGTCGGCGCTGCGCATCCTGCGCCTGGTGCAGGCGCACGCGCCGCGCGTGCCGGTGCTGGTGCGTACCATCGACGACACCGACCTCGAGCGCCTGCGCGCCGCCGGTGCCACCGAAGTCGTGCCCGAGGCCATCGAAGGCTCGCTGATGCTCGCTGGCCACGCGCTGGCGCTGGTGGGCGTGCCGATGCGGCGCGTGCTGCGCATCGTGCAGGAGGCGCGCGAGGCGCGCTACGGGCTGCTGCGCGGCTGGTTCCACGGCCGCGACGACGACGGCGTCGAAGAGTTGCAGCAGGCGCGCCTGACCAGCGTCACGCTGTCGGCCGGCGCGGCCTGCCTGGGCGAGACCCTCGGCGACCAGGCCCTGCACGCGATCGGGGTCGGCGTCGCCTCGGTACGACGCGCCACCGGCGCGGTACAGAAGCCCGAGGACTCGATGCGGCTCGCCGCCGGCGACACGCTGGTGCTCTCGGGCCGGCCCGAGCCGCTGGCGTTGGCCGAAGCGAAGCTGTTGAACGGCTGAAAAACCCGGGGGGCGGGCGGGCGGAGGGCGGCCCTGGCCGCTTCCGAAGGGGCCGGCTGCCGCGCGGCGCCGGCCCGGGCGGGCCGCTACTTCGCTGCCGCCGCCTTGCGCATTTCGGTCGCAGTGAACGCGCGCAGCGTCTGCGTGCGCACGTTGCCGAGCGCTGCGGTCTTCATCGCGACCGCCATCAGCGCCTCCTCGGAGCCTTCGGTCACCATCACGAGGTCGAACGCGCCGAGCGTCCAGTGCACGCTCTTGACACTGACGCCGTGCGTCTCGGCCAGCGCCTTGAACGCCTCGAAGCGTTCGGGCGAGTCCTTGATCGACTTGGCACCCTGGTCGGTAAACGTGGCCAACGTCACATAGGCAGGCATATCGGTTCCTCCGGCGCGGCTGGGCCGCGCGCCCAGATGGCGGTGGACTCGAAGGCCGGCCCGGACCACCGCCAAGCCCAGGCCGGTCGTTGCGCAACCCTCCGTTCGGAACGTAGTCGCTGCAGCGCGCCGGCGCCATCCCGCAAGGCACGGGCGCGGGGCGCCTCGGGGCCGCCGCGGGAAGACCGCGGGCCAGACAGGGCCGCTGCGAGCGCGCCTCGCCGGCCGCGCCAGGGCCTGATGCAATCGGCCGATGCAGCGCCGAACCCTGATGTTGATCCCGCTCGCCGCCGCGCCCTGGGCCGCGCTGGCGCAGCCGGCGGCGTCGGCCTCCGCAGCCGCGCTGCCCGAGACGGTGACCACGCCGCTGCGGGCCGGCGGCGTGGTGCTGGCCCTGCGCCATGCGCTGGCGCCCGGCACCTTCGACCCCCCCGGGTTCCGGCTCGACGACTGCCGCAGCCAGCGCAACCTCGACGAACAGGGACGCGCCCAGGCGCGCCGGCTGGGCGCGATGCTGCGCGCGGCCGGTCTGCAGCCGTCCAGGCTGCGCTCGAGCCCCTGGTGCCGCTGCCGCGACACCGCGACGCTGGCGTTCGGCGAACCCGAGGTGTGGGACGCGCTCGGGTCACCGCGAGGCAGCGACGGCGCCAGCGGGCCGCCGCCCGACCAGACGGCCCGGCTGCGGCGCGGAATCGCCGACGTGGCGCGGGCCGGCCGCGGGTTCGAGGCCTGGATCACGCACCAGTTCGTGCTTGCCGACCTGACCGGCGAGGCGACGGCATCCGGCGCAGGGCTGGTGCTCACGACTGGCGACGGCGGCCGCACGGTGCGGGTGCTCGCGCGGCTCTCGCCGCCCTGAGCGACGCCGCGGCGAGCGCGACAAGCGGCGCGCCGCTGCCTATCATCGCGCCGCCATGGCCCCAGTCGATCCGCTGACCGCGCCGTCCGAATACATCCGCGCCCACATCCGCACCGTGCCGGACTGGCCGGTGCCTGGCGTGATGTTCCGCGACATCACGACGCTGCTGTCGAATCCACGCGTGTTCCGCGTGCTGATCGACCAGTTCGTGCACCGCTGGTTCGACCTCCGGCCGAGCGCCGTGGCCGGGCTCGACGCGCGCGGCTTCATCCTCGGCTCGGTGATCGCGTACGAGCTCGGCGTCGGCTTCGTGCCGATCCGCAAGAAGGGCAAACTGCCGTTCGAGACCGTCGAGGAGAGCTACGCGCTCGAGTACGGCAGCGCCAGCGTCGAGATGCACACCGACGCCGTGCAGCGGGGCGACCGTGTGCTGCTGATCGACGACCTGATCGCCACCGGCGGCACGATGCTCGCCGGCGCGCGCCTGCTGCAGCGCGTCGGCGCCGAGGTCGTGGAGGCGGCAGCGATCGTCGACCTGCCGGCGCTCGGCGGCTCGGCCAGGTTGCGCGCTGCCGGCCTCGAGGTGTTCACGCTGGTCGGCTTCGACGGTCACTGAGCAGACGACGCCGGCGCAAGCGTGCACGGGGGCGATCGCGTGCCTGGGCTGATAATCGGCGACCTGTCACTTTCTCAGAGCTCGAGCCGACCATGGGCAACAAGATCAAGACCGAAGCCGAACGCCGCGCCACGCCGCCGCTGCCCGGTGCGCGCACCGGAAAAGGCGCGGGCCAGCGCGTGAGCCTGGAACGCGGTTCGCACACCCGCAGCAAGAAGAACCCGGGCAAGCGACCGCACAAGGGCGGCTGACGCCCTTCGCCCCCACGACGGCACCCGCGGTGCTGCGCATCACCGAACTGCGGCTGCCGCTCGACCACCCGGAGCAGGCCCTGCGCGCCGCGATCGTGGCGCGCCTGTGCATCGCCGATGCACAACTGCAGGGCTTCACCGTCTTCAAGCGCGGCCACGACGCGCGCAAGAAGTCGGCCATCGTGCTGACCTACACCGTCGACTGCACGCTCGCCAGCGGGGTCGACGAGGCGGCCGTCGCCACGACGCTGGCCGGTGACAGACACATCCGGCCGAGCCCCGACACCCGCTACCGCTTCATCGGCCACGCGCCGGCGGAAATGGCGGGCGGCGGCCGGGCGCTGCGCCCGGTGGTCGTCGGCTTCGGGCCTTGCGGCCTGTTCGCCGCGCTGGTGCTGGCCCAGATGGGCCTGCGGCCGCGTGTACTCGAACGTGGCCAGGCGGTGCGCCAACGCACCCAGGACACCTGGGGGCTGTGGCGGCGCGGCGTGCTGGTGCCGGAGTCCAACGTGCAGTTCGGCGAGGGCGGCGCGGGTACCTTCTCGGACGGCAAGCTGTGGAGCCAGATCAGCGACCCGCGCCACCTGACGCGCAAGGTGCTGACCGAGTTCGTCAAGGCCGGCGCGCCGGAGGAGATCCTCTACGTCAGCAAGCCTCACATCGGCACCTTCCGCCTCGTCGGCATGATCGAGAGGATGCGCGCCGAGATCGAGCGGCTGGGCGGTGAGGTCCGCTTCGGCCAGCGCATGACCGACCTGCGGATCGAGCAGGGGCAGGTGCGCGGTCTGGTGCTGGCAGGCGGCGAGCAGATCGACGCCGACCACGTCGTTCTGGCGCTCGGCCACAGTGCGCGCGACACCTTCGAAATGCTGCGGGCACGGGGCGTAGCGATGGTGGCCAAGCCGTTCTCGATCGGCGTGCGCATCGAGCACCCGCAGGGCGTGATCGACAGGGCGCGCTTCGGTGCCGCCGCCGGCCACCGGCTGCTCGGCGCGGCCGACTACCGGCTGGTGCACCACGCGCGCAACGGCCGCGCGGTCTACAGCTTCTGCATGTGCCCGGGCGGCACCGTCGTGGCGGCGACGTCGGAGCCGGAGCGGGTCGTCACCAACGGCATGAGCCAGTATTCACGCAACGAACGCAACGCGAACGCCGGCATCGTCGTTTCCATTTCGCCGCAGGACTATCGGCAGGACCCCGGCGGCGCGGGCGAGGTGGATCCGCTCGACGGCATCGCCTTCCAGCGTCACTGGGAAAGCCGCGCCTACGCGCTCGGTGGCGGTGGCTATCGCGCGCCGGCACAGTTGCTGGCCGACTTCCTGAAACGCCAGCCGTCGGCGGCGCTGGGCGAGGTCGAACCCTCGTACACGCCGGGCGTGACGCTCGGCGACCTGACGGGCCGGCACGCCCCCGCGGCGCTGCCCGACGCGGTGGTGGAGGCGATGCGCGAGGCGCTGCCGCTCTTCGACCGCCAGATCCCCGGCTTCGGTCGGCCCGACGCGGTGCTGACGGGGGTGGAGACACGCACCTCCTCGCCCCTGCGCATGCCGCGGGGCCGCGACCTGCAGAGCCTGAACGTGCAGGGGCTGTACCCGGCCGGCGAAGGCGCAGGCTACGCCGGCGGCATCATGTCGGCCGGCGTCGACGGCATCGAGGTCGCGGAAGCGGTGGCGTCGAGCCTGCTCGGCGGCACCCACTCACGGCAGCTGAATGATCTCGCCCCAGTTCGGATTGCGCCCGACCGCCGGCCCGCCGACGCGTGACAGCGCGCCGCTGGCGCGATCGATGCGGTAGATCGACGCTGCGTCCTACAACTGTGCCAAGAGCCATCTCCCGTCGGGGCTGATCTGGATCCAGCTCCTCGAGCAGACAGGCGTGCCGACCGTCCGGTTGCAACACCAGGTCGCGCGGGGCGGCGCCCGGACGAGGGACGGCCGTCCGCCTGCAGGCAAGCGCGCTGATCCACCGCCTCGCCGGCATGACGAGGCGCGTGCTGCCGCCGCGGTCGTGGCGCGCCGGTTACGCTCGCGTCTGCTCCGCGCGACCCCCTCATGTTCGACATCGCCGCCGCCTGTCTCGTCGTCACGGCCCTGCTGGCCTACCTGAACCACCGGTTCATCCGCCTGCCGACCACGATCGGCGTCATGGTCTCCGCGCTCGGCCTGTCGCTGCTGCTGGTGGGGCTGGACTCGCTGGGCGTCGTGACGGGCCTGCGCGAATACGAAGAATCGCTGCTGCGGTCGATCGACTTCTCGACCGTGCTGATGCAGGGCATGTTGTCGCTGCTGCTGTTCGCCGCCGCGCTGCATGTCGATCTGAGCGAGCTGCGCCAATACCGCTGGCAGATCGGCACCCTGGCGGTGGTCGGCACGCTGGTGTCGACCGCCGTCGTCGGCACCGTGCTGTGGTGGGTGCTGCCGTTCGCCGGCCTGTCGGTGCCTCTGCTGCCGTGCCTGCTGTTCGGCGCCCTCATCTCGCCCACCGATCCGATCGCCGTCATGGGCATCCTGAAGTCGGCCGGCGCGCCGAAGAACCTGGAACTCGTGATCGCCGGCGAATCGCTGTTCAACGACGGCATCGGCGTCGTCGTCTTCTCGCTGCTGGTCGGCGTCATGGCCAGCGGCGAGGCGCCGACGCTAGCCCACGCGGGCAAGCTGCTGCTGCACGAGGCCGGCGGCGGGTTGCTGTTCGGATTCGCCCTCGGCTACCTCACCTTCCGGCTGCTGCGCAGCATCGACCAGTACCAGATCGAGGTCCTGATCACCCTGGCCGCCGTGATGGGCGGCTACGCGCTCGCCAGCCACCTGCACGTCTCCGGCCCGCTGGCGATGGTGGTGGCCGGCCTCGTGGTCGGCAACCACGGACGTGCGCTGGCGATGTCCGACACCACGCGTCACCACGTGGACCTGTTCTGGGAACTGCTCGACGAGATGTTGAACGCGGTGCTGTTCGTGCTCGTCGGGCTGGAGGTCATCCTCATCCAGTTCCCGGACCACATCGCTACCGCCGCCGCCGCCACGATCGGCGTCACGCTGCTCGCGCGCGGGCTCACGGTCGGTCTGCCGGTCGGTCTGTTCCACCGTGCCCTGCGGCTGCCGGCGGGCGCCGGGCGCGTGCTGACCTGGGGCGGGCTGCGTGGCGGTATCTCGGTTGCGCTGGCGCTGTCGCTGCCCGCGGGGCCGCACCGCGAGACCCTGCTCGCGCTGACCTATTGCGTCGTCGTCTTCTCGATCCTCGTCCAGGGCCTGACGATCGGCCGCGTCGTGCAGCGCAGCCTGCGGAGTTGACGCGCCGGGTCACTTGCCT
>JBDTUO010000142.1:0-6958 GCA_040007675.1 Rubrivivax sp. | reverse complement strand
GTTCGACCGACGCGAAGTGCGCCGGGTTGCCGATCACCCGGTCGTCGAAGCGCGCACCGACCGCCAGCAGCACATCGCAGTGCTGCATCGTCATGTTCGCCTCGTAGGTGCCGTGCATGCCCAGCATGCCGAGGAACTTGGGGTCGCTGGCGGCGATCGCGCCCAGGCCCATCAATGTGTTCGTGCACGGGTAACCGAGCAGGTCGGCGAGCTCGCGCAGTTCGGCCGACGCATTGCCGAGCACGACGCCGCCGCCACTGTAGATGTACGGGCGTTCGGCCTGCAGCAGCAGCTGCACCGCCTTGCGGATCTGGCCGCCATGCCCCCGGCGCACCGGGTTGTACGAGCGCATCTCGATGCGCTCGGGGTAGTGGAATGGCGTCGTGTGGAGCGAGACGTCCTTCGGGATGTCGACCACCACCGGGCCGGGCCGACCGGTGCGCGCGATGTGGAACGCCTTCTTGATCGTCGTCGCCAGTTCGCGCACGTCCTTGACGAGAAAGTTGTGCTTGACGATGGGGCGCGTGATGCCGACGGTGTCGCATTCCTGGAAGGCATCCAGGCCGATCGCCGGCGTCGGCACCTGCCCGGTGATGATCACCATCGGGATCGAGTCCATGTACGCCGTGGCGATACCGGTGACGGCGTTCGTTACGCCCGGTCCGGAGGTGACCAGTGCGACGCCGACTTCGCCGGAGGCGCGGGCGTAGCCGTCGGCGGCGTGCACCGCCGCCTGTTCGTGGCGCACGAGCACATGCTCTATCGTGTCCTGCTTGAACAGCGCGTCGTAGATGTACAGCACCGCGCCGCCCGGGTAGCCCCACAGGAAGCGCACGCCTTCGGCCTGCAGACACTTGACGAGGATTTCCGACCCGTTCGGGTCGGCTAGGGGCGCGCCGGAGGGCGGCTGCGCCGTGGCGGCGCGTTTGATTTCCGCGGCAGACATGTCCATCTCGAACCTCTGTGAATTTCTCTGACGAAAAACCATCGGTGCCGCTCCTGCGCGCCCTCGTGAGGCGGACTCGCGACCTGCTCGGTCATCGGAATCGGCGCTGGGGTGGCCGCCGATCGAGGACCCCAAACTGCGTTGTGCGAAGCAGCATTATGGCATCGGCCGTGAGCCCGGGGCGCCCGGACCCGGGTGCCATAATCCGCCGCGTTTGATTCTCCTCGCGCGCTCTGACGAGCGCCGCCGCTTCGTTGGCGACCGACCAAGAACTGTCCGACTTCCTCAAGAGCGTCGAGAAACGCGCCTTCAAACGGGCCGTCTACGCGGTACGCAACGACGACGCCGCGCTGGACATCGTCCAGGACGCGATGTTCCGGCTGGCGGAGAAGTACGCCGACCGGCCGCCGGCGGAACTGCCGCTGCTGTTCCAGCGCATCGTGTCGAACGCGACGATGGACTGGTTCCGGCGCCAGAAGGTGCGCAACGCCGTCATGCAGAACCTGTCGGACTTCGAAGGGGCCGACGGCGACTTCGACCTGCTGGAGACGCTGCAGGCCCTGCAGGGACAGCTGGGCGGCGAGAGTGCCGCCGACACCGTCGGCCGGTCACAGACGATGAACCTGATCGAGGCGGCGGTCGCCGACCTGCCGCCGCGTCAACGCGAGGCTTTCCTGCTGCGTTACTGGGAAGAGTTCGACGTGGCGGAGACGGCCGCGGCGATGGGATGCTCTGAGGGGAGTGTCAAGACCCATTGTTCGCGTGCCGTGCATGCCCTGGCCAAAGCCCTGCGCGCACGAGGAGTCGCGCCATGACCCAACCCATGATCCCCGATCCTGACTGGGTGGAATCCCGTCTCGCAGCCCGGTTCGCCGAACTGCTGCGCGAATCCGCCGAGGCACCGCCGCCCGATATCGCTGAGCGCCTGCGTGTCGCGCGCGGGCAGGCAGTGCTGCGCGCGGCGCCGCGGCGGGCGGCCGCCGCACCCGTCACGCTCGGCGGCGGAGTCGCCGCATGGGGGCGCTGGTCCGTCTGGTGGCCCGTGCTCGGCAGCTTGCTGCCGGTCGCCGTGCTCGCAGCCGGCGTGCTGCTGCTGGCGGACGTGCGCCAGCGGGACCGGGTGTCGGTCGCGGCCGAGATCGACGCCGTCCTGCTCGCCGACGACCTGCCACCGGCGGCCTACGCCGATCCCGGCTTCGTCGCCTTCCTCAAGCTGCAGCAACCGTGACCCGGCGCGCTGCCCTGGGCCACCGGCTCGCCGCAGCCCTCGCGTTCGTGGTGTGCACGGCGCTGCCTGCCACGCCGGCGCTCGCCGCGGGCGGCGACTGGGTAACGCTTAGCCCGCCCGAACAGTCGGCACTGGCGCCGCTTCAGCCCCAGTGGGACCGCCTCGACGAGGCCAGCCGCGCACGCTGGCTCGACATCGCGCGGCGCTTCGGCGAGCTGTCGGGCGACGAGCGGGCGCGGGTGCAGGCGCGCATGGGCGGCTGGTCGCGCCTGTCGCCGACCGCGCGCGGCCAGGCACGCCTGCAGTTCCAGGAGGCGCGCCGCTGGACGCCCGAGGAGCGGCAGCAGCGCTGGGAGGCGTATCAAAGCCTGGACCCGCAGGCACGCCGCGTGCTGGCCGAGCGCTGGAAACTCGACCCGTCCGCACCGCAGCCACCGCGCGAGCTCGATGCGGCGAGCGGCAAGCGCAACTGGCTGGAACCGTCCCCGCCCGTGCGGGTGGGTCCGACCCCCTCCTCACCGACCTCGGTGCGCGCCCGCAGCGGCGCCACCACCCGACCGCTGACCCACGCCGGCGAGGTCGCGCTGCCGCTGCAGCCGCAGCCCGGGGTGCCCAAGATCGCCGCCACCGACGCCTTCGTCGACCCGGCGACGCTGCTGCCGCTGCGTGGCCCCCAGGGAGCGGCGGCCACTCCTCAGCCC
This sequence comes from Rubrivivax sp., assembly GCA_040007675.1. Classification (GTDB taxonomy): domain Bacteria; phylum Pseudomonadota; class Gammaproteobacteria; order Burkholderiales; family Burkholderiaceae_C; genus Rubrivivax. The sequence goes on along the minus strand of JBDTUO010000142.1, from coordinate 4,083 downwards.
GGCACTGGCGCGCCCGCCCTGTCGCCGCGCCCGCGCAGCAAGGATCGCTGACGGGTGACCGGCACGCGGCTGCCCAGCGCGGCAAACGCTGCGCCGACGGCGCCGGAAAGTGGCGCAACGGCCTCGATGCCGGCGCCGGTGCCGCCGACCGCCGCGCCCGCCCTCGTCCGGCGCCTCGCGTGCATGCTCTACGAGGGCGTGCTGCTGTTCGGCGTGCTGATGCTCTCGGGGCTGCTGTACGGCACCGTGACGCAGCAGCGGCACGCGCTGGTCGGCACCCATGGCCTGCAGGTCTTCGTGTTCGTCGTGCTCGGCGTCTACTTCGTCACCTTCTGGTCGCGCGGTGGCCAGACCCTGGCGATGAAGACCTGGCACGTGCGGCTGCTGACCCGGTCCGGTGGGCCGGTGACGGTGCCGCGCGCCATCGCGCGCTACCTCGCGAGCTGGATGTGGTGCCTGCCGGCACTGGCCATCGTCGGTGCGAGCGGCTGGCACGGGTCGACGGCGGTCGCGTTGGCGCTGGGCGCGAACGCCGGCCTGATGCTGCTGCTCGCGCGGCTGCAGCCGACACGGCAGTTCGTGCACGACCGGCTGTGCGGCACCGCGCTGGTCGACACCCGCGGGGCACGCCTCTGACGCTCGATGGGACCGCCGGGGTGACAGGGCGCCGGGGCATTCACCCGGCCCGCTGAGCCCGCCGCCCGCGCAGGTCGCTCGGGCAGAATCGGGCGATGCCCGCGCCCGCCCCGTTCAGCTTGTGCGTCTACTGTGGTTCGCGCACCGGCGCCGACCCGGCTTACGCGGCGGCGGCGCGCGCGGTGGGCGACGGGCTGGGCCAGCGCGGCGAGCAGCTGGTCTACGGCGGCGGCAAGATCGGACTGATGGGCATTCTGGCCGACGCCGCGCTGGCCGCCGGTGGCCGTGTCGTCGGCATCATCCCGCAGGCCTTGATGGCGCACGAAGTCGGTCACCCGGCGCTGAGCGAGCAGCACGTCGTGCGGACCATGCACCTGCGCAAGCAGATGATGGCCGAGCGCGCAGACGCCTTCCTGGCGCTGCCCGGCGGCCTGGGCACGCTGGAGGAGCTGTTCGAGGTCTGGACCTGGCGCCAGCTCGGCTACCACGACAAGCCGGTCGGGGTGCTGAACGTCGCTGGCTACTGGGACCCGCTACTGCGCTTCCTCGACGGCTGCGTCGAACAGGGCTTTCTCGACGCCGGGCCACGCGGGCTGCCGCTGGTCGACGACGATCCGCAGCGGCTGGTGCAGCGGCTGCGCGCCGCGGCGCTGCTGGCCGTCGAACCCGACGACTACAGCCAAATATGAGCGCGGCGTCGGCGCGCCGCGATCACGTCAGATCGCCGAATCGTCGGTCTCTCCGGTGCGGATGCGGATCACCTGCCCCACATCCATGACGAAGATCTTGCCGTCGCCGATCTTGCCGGTCTTGGCCGCGCGCATGATCGATTCGACACAGCGTTCGGCGTCCTCATCCTTGACGACGATCTCGACCTTCACCTTCGGCAGGAAGTCGACCACGTACTCGGCCCCGCGGTACAGCTCGGTGTGGCCCTTCTGGCGCCCGAAGCCCTTGACCTCGGTCACGGTGAGCCCCGACACACCGACCTCACCCAGCGCCTCGCGCACCTCGTCGAGCTTGAACGGCTTGATGATGGCGGTGACCTGTTTCATGGCGAACTCCTGCGCGGGCTACTGATTGCATCGATTTAAGCACGGAACTTCGACGTGATGGGGTAGCGCCAGTCGCGTCCGAAGCCGCGGTGCGTGATGCGGATGCCGATCGGCGCCTGCCGCCGCTTGTACTCGCTGACACGGATCAGGTGCGCGACGCGCTCCACATCGGTGCGCGCGAACCCGGCGGCGACGATCTCCTCGACGCCTTCGTCGTCTTCCATGTAGCGCGCGAGGATCGCGTCCAGCACCTCGTAGGGCGGAAGGCTGTCCTGGTCGGTCTGCCCCGGCTTGAGCTCGGCCGAGGGTGGCCGCGTCAGGATGCGCTCGGGGATCACCGGCCCAGTGCTGCCGTCCGCCCGCACCGTCGGCTGCGCATTCCTCCAGTGGCACAGACGGTAGACGAGGGTCTTCGCGACGTCCTTGATGACGGCAAAACCGCCCGCCATGTCGCCATACAGCGTCGCATAGCCGGTCGCCATCTCGCTCTTGTTGCCGGTGGTCAGCACGATCGCCCCGGATTTGTTCGACAGCGCCATCAGCAGCGTGCCGCGGATGCGCGCCTGCAGGTTTTCTTCGGTCGTGTCCTCCGGCAGGCCGGCGAACTGGGACGCCAGGCTGGCGCGGAAGGCGTCGAACATCGGTGCGATCGCAATCTCGTCGTAGCGCACGCCCAGCCGAGCCGCCATCTCGCGCGCATCGATCCACGAGATGTCGGCGGTGTAGCGCGACGGCATCATCACCGCGCGCACGTTGTCGGCGCCGAGCGCATCCACCGCGATCGCCAGCACCAGCGCCGAGTCGACCCCGCCCGACAGCCCGATGATCGCGCCCGGAAAACCGTTCTTGCCGAGGTAGTCACGCACGCCCGTCACCAGCGCCGCCCAGGCCTGTGCCTCGAGCGTCGGCACCGGGTGGAGTTCACCCCGCACCGCACCGTCGGCGTCGACCTCGCACACCAGCAGGTGCTCGACGAAGCTCGGCGCACGCGCACACACGGTGCCGCCGGCGTCGACCCCGAACGAAGCGCCGTCGAACACCATCTCGTCCTGGCCGCCGACGAGGTGGCTGTAGAGCAGCGCTGCGCCGCTGGCGCGGGCGCGGTCGGCCATGCGCTGCTCACGCTCGCTGGCCTTGCCGAGGTGGAACGGCGACGCGTTCAGCACGCACAAGACCTGCGCGCCGGCGGCGAGCGTCGCCGCCGCCGGCTCGTCGAACCAGGCGTCCTCGCACACCAGCAGGCCGATGCGCAGGCCCGCGACCTCGAACACGACGGCACCCTGCCCGGCGTCGCGCCCGGAGGCAAAGTAGCGTCGTTCGTCGAACACCTGGTAGTTCGGCAGTTCGCGTTTGGCGTAAGTGGCGAGCACCCGCCCCCCTGACAGCACCGAGGCGGCGTTGAAGCGCAGCGGCACCGCCTGCGACTTCGACCTAACATCGCCGCGGTCGCCCGCCTGGTGCGGATGCCCCACCACCACGTGCAAGCCCTCACAATCCGCCAGCCCCACCGCCAGCGCCTGCAGCGCGTCACGGCACGCCTGCATGAAGGCCGGCCGCAGCAACAGGTCCTCCGGCGGGTAGCCCGACAGCCCGAGTTCGGGTGCGACGACGAGTTGCGCGCCGGCGGCGTGTGCCTGCCGCGCCATTTCGGCGATGCGGCGTGCGTTGCCGGCCAGGTCGCCGACGGTGGCGTTGATCTGCGCCAGCGCGACGGTCAGGACGGGTTGCACTGAGGTGGCGAAGGGTCGGGAAGAGGCACAAGATTATGTCATCCGGGTGCACGAAGACCCGGCGACGATCGACGCCTCGGACTGGAACGCGCTGCTCGCCCGGCAGGCCGAGCCGACGCCGTTCATGCGCCACGAGTGCCTGCTCGCGCTGCACGCCTCGGGCAGCGCGGTGGACACTACCGGCTGGGCACCGCGCTTCGTCACGCTGCACACGGCCGACGCGCCGGGTGCCGCCCTGGTGGGCGCCTGCCCGCTGTATCTGAAGTCACATTCGTACGGCGAATACGTCTTCGACTGGGCCTGGGCCGATGCCTACGAGCGCCACGGCCTGAACTACTACCCGAAGGGGCTGGTGGCGGTGCCGTTCACCCCGGTGCCCGGCAGCCGCCTGCTGGCGGTCGACGATGCCGCGCGCAGCGCGCTGGTCGGCGCGTTGCGCCAGCTGGCCAAGCGCGCCGGGCTGTCGTCGCTGCACGTGCTGTTCCCGGACGCGGCCGACCGCGCGGCACTCGCCGCGGATGGCTGGCTGTTGCGCGACGGGGTCCAGTTCCACTGGACCCAGGACCCCGCCGACCCGTGCCCTGACTTCGAGACGCTGCTCGCCCGGCTGCAGCGCGACAAGCGCAAGAAGATCCAGCAGGAGCGGCGCCGCGTCGCCGAGC
>JBDTUO010000141.1:0-6960 GCA_040007675.1 Rubrivivax sp. | reverse complement strand
TGCCGACGACCATCAGCAGGTCGGCCTGGCGCGGCGAGAAGCGCGGCAGCGCGGCACCGAAGCGGTCGGTGTCGTAGGGCGATGCGCTGACGGCCATGAACTCCATGGCACAGCAGGCGGTGACGAAGGGGTACGGGAAGATCGAGAACTTGCGCGCCCAGCCGACCAGCTCGTCCTTGCGCGTCGTCAGGTATTCGAACGCGCCGTCCTTGGCATGGCCCGCCGGCACGATGGGAACGGTGCGCGCGACCATCGCGCTACTCGGTCACGGCCTCGATGAGCCGCGCCTTGTACACATACAGCACGATCAGCACCAGCAGGGCCATGAACAGCCCGAACGTCAGCAGCATGAAGTCGTTCAGCGGCTGCGCACCGAGCGCCCAGATGAACAGGAACACCGTCTCCAGGTCGAACAGGATGAAGATGATCGCCAGCGCGTAGTACTTGATCGGAACCGCCTTGACGTTCTGGGTGCTGACCGGCGTGGCACCGCATTCGAAGGGCTCGAGTTTCAGCAGCGAGGCGACCGGCTTCGGGCCGAGCGCATGGTTCATCCACAGCGTGAGCGCGACGAACCCGAGGATCGTCGCCAGATACAGCATGAAGACGGCGTAGGGGTTCATGGCGAGCGCTCTGCGGGGCCGCGGCGGGGCCGACCTGGCAGCGGGCTGGACGCTTGTGAGGGTCCAGCGGCACCGCAAGCGCCGCGGAGTTCTGGCAACCCAAGCTGCACCTTCACGGTTCGGCTCCCAAGGCTTGCGTTTTTTCGATTTCTCCCCGCGGCGCTGCACCGGAGGAGCGACGAACAGAATGCCGCGGACACTAACCAAAGGTGGCCGGAAGCGCTTGCGCTACATCAAGGGCTCGCGTGGACTGGCGCGAAATGCCCGGCGCCGTCACTGCACTCGCCGAATCGGCCGACGCCGGGCTTCGGTGCCGCCCTGTGCGGTCGGTTGCGAGGTCACTGACTCAGAAACAGGGCAGGGGGTTTCCCCCATTCGTAGGCAACTGTTGATCCAGCGCAAGCGACGGCCCTCGAGCCGCACCAAGAATGGACCGCATGGCGTCGAATCGGCGCAGCAAGGCGGCGGCTTTGCTGTCACGGCATCGAGCGCTGCCTGGATGTTTGCCCACTACACGCGATGGAGACGCCCATGAAGTGCTCGAAGACACTTTGGTGCGCAGCGGCGGCGCTACTCCTGGCATTGGCAGGCTGCGGGGGCGGAAAGGATGCTGCCCCGGCAGTGGTGCCACCGGCGAGCACGTCGCTGTCGGCCCAGATCTCTGCTGCGGCGGCCGACCCGGCCAACGACACCGCCACCAATTCGTCGGCGTCGTTCACGGTGCTGCAGAACGCCGGGACGGCAGCGGTGACGGTCAAGAGCCCGTCGGTGGTGAACTTCACCGTGTTCTCCGACGGCAAAGTGGTGCAGGGGCTGACCAACACCAACGCGCGCTTCGCCATCGCCAAGCTGATCCCCGCCACCAACGGCGATCCCGACCGCTGGTCGAGCTACATCTTTCGCAAGGAGACGGCCAGCGCCAGCGTAGGCCCGGGCGGCGCGCCGGTGTTGCCATCGGCGTGGCAGGCGACGACCGATTCGAGCACGGCTGCATCGCTCGTTTACCACGACGACGGCTACTACAGCTATACCTTCGCCGCCGATATCACCACGGCCACAGACCCGGTCAGCGGTGCCTTGTTGTACGAGCCGGGCAGGACGCATCGGGTCGCCATCCAGCTGAGCTACAAGAATGCCGCCGGTGAAACGGTGCTGGTGAATCCGTATTTCGACTTCACGGTCGGCGCCGATGGCCAGTCGATCGCGGTCACGGACCCGAACCTGACGCGCAAGATGACCGATGTCAGCTCCTGCAACGGCTGCCACGAAAAGTTGTCCTTGCATGGCGGCGGACGCGTCGACACGCAGTTCTGCGTGATGTGCCACAACCCGGGCACCATCGATGCCAACAGCGGCAATGTCCTGACGCTGTCGACGATGGCGCACAAGATTCACTCTGGCAAGTTGCTGAAGGCCTCCCCCGGCGGCGAGGACTACACCATCTGGGGCTACCAGAACAGCAAGCACGACTACGCCGAGGTCGGTTTCCCGCAAGACCTGCGCAACTGCACGGTGTGCCACTCGGGTGCCAACCCGAAAACCCCGCAGGGCGACAACTGGAAGACGCAGCCGTCGCAGGGTGCGTGCCTCACCTGTCATGCGAACAATGCCGGGTCCGATTGGGACACCAGCCACAAGGTGTACGCCGACACGCTCGTCGCCGCTGGCGCCGCGGCGAAGGATCTGACGAACCAGCAATGCGCCGATTGCCACCGCGTCGGCTCGAGTATCAGCTCGGAACGGGTGCACTGGAACCAGACCGAGGAGAACGCCGCCAGCTACAAGATGAACATCGAAAGCGCCAGCTTCGACGCCGGCGCGCGAACGGTGACGGTGAAGTACTTCCTGTCCGACCCGACGAATGGCAACGCCGCCTACAACCTGGTCACGCCGGATTGCGCCAGCGCCAGCAGTTGCAGCAGTTCGACCAAGTTCGGCAATCTGCGCTTCTACCTCGCCTATCAGAACATGGTGGGGCAGTTCGCACCGGTGACCGAGTTTTCTGCCTACAACAATGGAGGCAGCAGCGCCAACGCCTACGCCTACAAGGGCACCAACGACGGCAGCAACCACTACACGGTCGACATCCCCTTGCCAGCGGACAGCGCAACGGCCGTGGCCAGCGGCACGGCGCGCGTCGTCAGCATCGGCCAGATCAAGGAACGCCTGCTGCAGGTCAAATCGGCCACCGACCCGCGACCCGAAGTGGCGCCGCCCACACTGGTCAACACCGTGGCGCAGCACACCTATCTTGATGTGGTCCTCAGCGGAGTGCTGCAGCCGCGCCGTGTGGTCGTGTCGAACGAGAAGTGCAACGTGTGCCACGGCGCGCTGGGAACCACCTCGGGCTCGAACACGCTCGCCAACGCCTTCCATGGCGGTGCGCGCAACACGGTCGAGGCCTGCGTTGTCTGCCACGATCCGAACCGGGCCTCGTCGACCGTGATGACCAACGGGCTGCAATACAACGAGTCGTACCAGTTCAAGCGCATGATCCACGGCATCCACGGGAACTCGAAGCGGATCTATCCGTTCACCCATGGCAACAAGGTGGTGGGAGCGTTCTGCAACGTCAGCAACCCGGAGAGTGCGCCGCCGCTTTGTGATACGAGCCTGACGCTGGCGAGCGACGTCGAGAACTATGCCGCCGAGGTTTCCTGGCCCGGCCAGGACAGTTCGGGCGTCAAGATCGACTGCATTGCCTGCCACGAGAACAAGTCCTATCTGCAGGATTCGGGCACGCTGGGCGCGGTGATTCTGAAGGGGGCCACGTTGGGGGCCGCGGCGGATCCGGACCCGAACAACTGGAAGGTGATCTCGCCCAAGGCGGCCTCGTGCACGGCCTGCCACGACTCGAGTACCGCGATCGGGCACGTCACCTCGTTCGGCGGCGCCTCATGGGGCAACTGGACGCAAGGGGAGGTCGCGGCGCTGCCGCGCGAGACCTGCGATGACTGTCACTCGTCGGGCGGCTTCAAGGGTGTGGACATCGTCCACGGTCTGAAGTAGTCGGTTTCCAACCGGCGATGAAGATGGGAGGGCGCTGGTCGACCCTCCCATTTCTTGTTGGCCGCGCGAGACGCACAGCGCGATCTGGTCTGGAGCGTTCGCACAACGCGCCGACGACGGCACAGAACAAGGAGAGGCCCGCGATGCGAGACAAGCTGCTGTTGGCGATTTTCGGCTTGTGCCTTTGGGGCCCGTTGGCCCACGCTGCCGTCGACCGAGCCGACGATGGGTCGGGGGTATGCCTCGAATGCCACGACGACCTGCCGGACATGAGCCTGTCGGCGCATGCGTCAAAGACCGATTTGCGCACACCGAGCTGCGTCAGTTGCCACGGCCCGAGCCAGGCGCACGCGCACAAGGAGAAGGGCAAGAAGCAGGGACGCCCGGACCGCGTCTTCGCCGGCGACGAGGCGATGCCGCCACAGCAGCGCAACGAGGTCTGCCTGGGCTGCCACAACAGCGGCGCCACCCTTGCGCTGTGGGCGGGCAGCCAGCATCCGAGCAACGACCTGGCCTGCAACAGTTGCCACAAGGTCCACACGAACCATGACAAGGTGCTGAGCAAGGCGACGCAGACAGAAGTGTGCTTCGCCTGCCACCAGGAGCAGCGGGTGCAGACCAATCGTCCCTCGCGCCATCCGATCCAGGAGGCGAAGATGAGCTGCTCGAGCTGCCACAACGTGCACGGCTCCGCTGGGGCGCATCTGGTGGTGCGCGACAGCACCAACGACACCTGCTACACCTGCCACGCGGAGAAGCGCGGTCCCTTCGTGCACCAGCACCAGCCGGTGGTGGAAAACTGCGCCAACTGCCACAACCCGCATGGCAGCACGGTGCCGGCCATGCTGGTGGCGCGCCCTCCGATCCTGTGCCAGGGTTGCCACACGCCGCACGGGCCGACGGTGGGTGCGCTCGGCGGGCAGCCGGGCGTGTTGGCACCAGCGGTACCGCCGCAGTTGCAGCCGGCGGTGACCGCCAACTCCAGCGGCAAGAACGTGATCAACCTCTGGCAAGGGCGCAGCTGCACCAACTGCCACACCCAGGTGCATGGCTCGAACAACCCGTCGGCCACCAATCCGACACCCCAGTTCATGTTCCGCTAAAGAAGGGGAGGACCCGATGCGCGACGACCGGCCCTTGAACGCTCGCCCCACGCTGCTCGCACTGGCCCTGCTCACAGCCTTCGCGCCGGCGCGCGCCGAAGATGCCGCGGGCATCGTGTCCGAAGGCTCGGTCAGCGTGGGCCTGGACCTGATCAGTGGTGACAACGCCGATCGCGCCCAGTTCGGCCAATACAACGGGCTGCGAACCCGTTCCCACGGCGTCGTCCTGTTCGGACTCGACTACAGCCGTCGGAATCTGAAGGAAGGCGACTCGCTGCAGTTCTGGGGCACGAACCTCTCGCTGCAGACCCGTGAGCTGGGGTTGTCCTGGAAGAACCAGGGCCGCTGGAAACTGGGCGCGAGCTACAACGAGCAGGTCCACTACGACCCGTACAGCTACAACACCGGTGGCATCGGCTTCGGCACCACGACACCGCAAGTGACTGTGCTGCCGGGCGGACCCGGCACCGGGGTCGACAAGGACTTGAAGGTGACGCGCAACGCGCTGGGGCTGGACTTCTGGAAGTCGATCACTCCGGCGGTGAACTTCGCGGTCAAGCTGAAGACCGAAGACCGCGCGGGTTCGCGACTCTACGGCAACGGCTTCACCTGCCCTTCGCCGACGGCGCCGGGTTGCATCGGCGCCACCGGCATCACAACGGGTTCAGCGGTGTTGATGCTGCCCGAACCGATCGACTCGAACACCACGCAGATCGAGGCGCGGGTGAGCTACGCCGACCGGAAGATGAATCTCAGCGCGGGCTACTACGGTTCCTTCTACTCGAACCACAACAGCCTGGTGTCGCCGATGGTGCCGGACCGCCTGAACAACGGGCTGGGTACCTTGCTGCCGCTGAGCACCGGCCTTCAGGCGATCCTGAACCAGCCGCTGAGCCTGCCCCCGGACAACCAGGCGCAGTTTCTCGACATCACCGGCAACTACGTGCTATCGCCCGAGACGGCAACGCAGGCGAAGTTCAAGCTCAGCTACGCCTGGGGCTCGCAGAACCAGAGTTTCTCGGGCGCGGGTTATACCGGCGCACCGGCGGGTGTGGCCAGCCTCGGCGGCAGCGTCAACACCGGCCTGGTCCTGGTGGGCATCAGCTCGCGCCCCATTCCCAAGTTGGCGTTGTTGGCTGAGCTGCGCTATGAACGCAAGAAGGACAGCACGCCGATCGCCCTTTACAACGTTGAGGACACGGACACGTACACCAACCGGCGCTACCCGCTGCAGACAGTGCGCGCACGTTTCAACGCCGGCTACCAGTTCAACAGCACATACCGCGGCACGCTCGACGTGGGCTACGAATCGCTGGACCGTGGCACCTTCACGCCGACCAGTGCGGTGGCCGGTGTCAGCGCACTGCGACAGCGCACCGACGAGACCAGCGTGAAAGTGGAATTGCGGCGACGCATGACGGAGGAGATCAGTGGTGCGATCAGCTACGTGGGCAGCAGGCGCAACGGGTCGAACTGGCTGCAGCCCAACAGCGGCGTCGGCGTCACCGAAGTGACCGATCCGCAGACGGCGTTCAGTGCGTCCTCGATCTTCATGCCATCGCTGGCCGATCGCCAGCGTGACCTGCTGAAGATCAGCGCCAACTGGCAGGTCAGCAGTGCGCTGTCGCTGAGCGTCCTGGCTGAAGGTGGCCAGGACAGCTACTCGACGCCGACCGACTATCCGCAGCAGGGACTGCGGAAGTCCGACATGAACCTGTTCAGCGTCGACGCCGACTACGCCATCAACGAGACGTGGCGCGCGAATGGCTATCTGTCCTGGGGCAACCAGCAACTGAGGCAGTCGCGCCCGGCGGGATACATCCTGTCGTTCAAGAACACGGCCACCGCACTCGGCGCGGGGATCACGGGAATGCCGACGGAAAAGTGGCAGGTCGGCGTCAACCTGGCCTACGTCGACGACCAGAACGCCTATTCGCAGACCCTGGGACCTACCGCATCACCGGCCAACGTGGCGCTGCTCGACGCCGCGGGCGGCTTGCCCGACGTGCTGTTCCGCCAGTTCACGCTCGGCATGTTCGGCAAGTACGACATCGACAAGCGTTCGGCCGTGCGCGTGACCCTGGTCTACCAGTACGCCAAGGTCAACGACTGGGCCTGGAACTACAACGGCACGCCGTACGCGTTGTCCGACGGTACGACGCTGTTTCAGCAGCCCACGCAGTCGGTCGCAGTCATCGGCGTGACCTACAGCTACCGCTTCTAGA
>JBDTUO010000140.1:0-6976 GCA_040007675.1 Rubrivivax sp. | reverse complement strand
GACCTCGAAGCGGACTATGCCGACAGCTACATCGGTGCCATTGGCCACTTCGTGTACGCGCTGCGCAACGATCATCCCTTCGAGACAACCCTCGAAGATCATCTGGACGTACTGGAACTGGTGGACGAGGCGTATCGGCAAGCGCGCATGGAGGGCATCGAATGAGTCGGTACCTGCGCTTCGACGCGCAAGGCCTGGTCGCGAAGCACCGCGACTAATGGGACGCCGCGCAGGAACTCTACGAGAAGCTGACGGTGATCGGTACGCTGATGGGCTGGCTGAGACGCCATCAAACGATTGAGATCGGCGCCGGAGTGCCCATTGTTCGCTCCTGGGGGCGTCCATGCCGACGCGGCGCCTCCCACGCTCAAAGTGTCAACTAACGCTCAACAAGCGCCGGCGTTCTATGCGAACACAGACGGTGAGGGTTCGGCGATGATGAGGAAGATCCTATCGGACCCATCTGCCTGCGGCCGCGCACTGCGCACCGCGCACCGCGCACCGCGCGACGCGCACAATCGCGTCGAACGTGACCCCAAGAACCGCGCCCCGAGCGTGCCTGCGTCTGATCGGCGAGGCAGCGTGTCTGCATGGTGCCGGCGCGATGCTGAAGCTCGAACCCAAGGACGCGCTGCTGCTCGGCTATCTCGCGATGGCCGGCCCGACGCCCAGGCGCTCACTGGCCTCCTTGTTGTGGCCCGATGTGGACGAGGCGCGCTCCAGGGCCAACCTGCGCCAGCGGCTTTTTCGCCTGCGCAGGGCCATCGGTTTCGATCTGCTGAAGGGCACCACGGTCGCGAGTCTGGCCGAAGGGGTCGACGTCGACTTGGCCGATCTCGACGGCCGGCCGGATGAATTGCTGGCCGGCGTTGCGGCGACCGATGCCGGCGGCCTCGGCACGTGGCTCGATGCCCAGCGCGAAACTCGGCGGGCACGGCGAATCGAAGCGCTGGCCGGCATCGCCTCGGCTCACGAGAACGCCGGTGAACTGGCGCTGGCGCTAGCCGCCGCGCAGCAGCTGATCGACATCGACCCCACGTCGGAGCACGTCCACCGGCGCCTCATGCGGCTGCACTACCTGCGCGGCGACCGCGCCGCCGCGCTGGCCGCGTTCGACCGCTGCTGCGATGTCCTCGAAAGCGTTCTCGGCGTCGCTCCTGGGACCGAGACCGAGGCCTTGCGCGGCCACATCGAAGCGATGGCGCAGCCGCAAACGGTGGTGCGCCGTCATTTGCCCGTGAGCGTGCTGCGGCCGCCGCGACTCATCGGGCGCGCGGCCGAACTCGAAGTGCTGCACTTGGCGTGGCACGCATCCCGGGTGGCGACGGTGCTCGGCGAAGCCGGGCTCGGCAAGACGCGACTGCTCGACGCCTTTGTCGAAAACCGGCCCGACGCCGCGCGAACGAGCGGCCGCCCCGGCGATGCCGCAGTGCCGTTTACCACGCTTGCGAGGCTGCTGCGCGCGGTACTACAGCGTTTCGCGGGCGGTGACATGCCGGCGGTGTCGGCGCTCGTCCGTCAGCAAATCGCCGCGGTGCTGCCCGAGTGGGGCGACGCCCCGCGCAGCAGCGAGGGCGGGCGGTCGGCGTTGCAGTCGGCGGTGTGCAGCCTTCTTTCCGGCATGTCGGGCCTGCGCGGGCTGGTCGTCGATGACCTGCACTTCGCCGATTCGGCCAGCCTCGAACTGCTGCAGTCGCTGGTCGATACTGCCGACGCCGCGCCGACCGTGCTGGCCTGGGTCTTCGCCTGCCGCCCGGCTGAAGCCGGCACACCGCTGCAAGCATTCCACGACGCTTTACTCGACCTCGGCGTGCCGGCGAGTGTGAGCCTGGCACCGCTCGACGAGCGCGAAATCGAGCAACTGGTCGACTCGCTCCAACTGCCCGAACTGCGCGGCGCCGATATGGCGGCTCACCTGCTTCGACGCACCGGCGGCAACCCGCTGTTCCTGCTCGAAACCCTGAAGCAAGCCTGGTCGGACGGCGCATTGCCGGCGCTCGCGAGCGCGTCGTCGCGGGCGCGGCCGAAGACGGTCCAGCAGTTGATCGAGCGGCGCCTTTCGCAACTTTCGGCGACGGCGCTCACGCTCGCCCGCGTCGCCGCGGTGGCGGGTCTCGATTTCAGGATCGAGCTGGCCGAAGCGGTACTCGGCCAGCCGGCGATTCACCTGGCCAGCGCCTGGAGCGAACTCGAGGCCGCCCAGGTGCTGCGCCATGGCGGGTTTGCCCACGACTTGGTCTACGAGGCAACGCTGGCATCGGTGCCGCGCGAGATCGCCCGCCATACCCACGCCGCCGTCGCGCGCTGGCTCGCCGCCCACGACGGCGAACCGGCGCGGATCGCGGCGCACTGGATGGCTGCCGGCGAGGAGGCGGCCGCAATCGCGCCGCTTCGCGAGGCGGCCAAGCGAAGCACTGCGCTCGCCCAGGTCGCGCCGGCGCGACGCCTTCTCGAGCAAGCAGCCGCGCTGTGCGTCGGTGTCGGACGCCAGGCCGACGAATTCGCGGTTCTTTTCGAGTTGCACCAGAACTACATCGTGGACGACCCGGGCCCGGCGCACGAGGCACTGGTCGAGCGGCTGCGCGCGCTCGCTGCCAGCCTGACCGAGCGTCTCGATGCGTCCTGGGCGGGACACAACCTGCGCCGGTTTCGCCAGACGACGTCCCCGATCGCGGAATTGGAGGCCGATGTGGCCAGCGCCGAGCAGCTTGGCGACGAACGCGTGCTTGCCGCGATGGTCACGATGCTGGTCTCGGGCTATCTCGTGCTCGGTCGGCTCGACGATGCTGCGGCCGCCCTGGTCCGCCACGAGGGGGTGTTCGACCTCAGCGTCCAGCGCAGCGAATCGGCCGACTTCTGCGGCAACCTGGGCGACCTGTTCGGCGAGCAGGATCGTTTCGACGAGTCGATCCGCCATCTGTCGAAGGCCTGCGACCTGTATCGCGAAGCCGGCGAGCCGGCCGAGATGATGGTCATGATGTGCAACCGCACGCGTCATCTGCGCCAGCAGGGCCGGGTCGTTTCGGCACAGGCGCTGTTCGAGCAGATCGATCGCTGGCATGCAGCCAATGCGCCCAACCCGCGCGCCTGGCTGGTTTCGCGCGCCGGTGCCAGCGAGGTCCTGCGCGAACTCGGTCGCTACGACGAAGCCTTGCGCTTGCTCGACCCGCCGCTGCCCGAGATCCGCCAGCATATGGCGAGCTTGTATCCGGCCTTCCCCCTCGCGCAGGCCAGGCTTTGGCTCGAGCTGGGGCAGCCGGCGCGGGCCCGCCAGGCCTTGGCCGACGTGGCCGGCGAGCTGCCGGCATCGCCGGATTGGCTGCAGGCGCGGTGCGGCCTGGCGGCGACGCAGGTCGCGCTGCGGATAAAGAGCGGCGGCGATGCCGGGCGGCCCGGGCGCGCCGAATGGAAGCTGCTCGACGAGGCAAACGCGTTGGCGCCGCGCGGGCACCGGCGCTCGGCTTGGTTCGAATGCGAGCTGCAGCGCGCGGCATGGCTCGAGCCGGCGGCCGGTGCGGCACTGGCCGACAGCATTGACCTCATCGCCACGCAGCGCGGCATGGTCGGCTATGCGTTGCAGGCCAAGTTGTGCGCGGCCGCGCAGCGCCTCGCTGCCGGTGAGACCGACCGTGCGCTGGAACGGGTTCGTGCGGCGCAAGCCCACCAGCACCATCGCTTTGCCGGCGGAGATGCCGAAGAGCCGGTCCACCCCTGCGGGGGCAGCGAGGCGGCGCGCGACCTGGTCATCGCGCGGGTCTTGTTGGCAGCGCGGCAGCCTGACGCCTCGGCCGTTCTCGCCGCGGCCCGGGAGCGCCTGGCTGCGCTCTGTCTGCGCCATGTCGCGCCCGAGTTTCGCGCGAGCTTTCGAGACCGTAACCCGGTCCATCGCGAATTGCTCGCGCTTGCGCCAGTGAACGCCGGAGGCTGAAGCGCAAGCGCCGTGGCGCTGTGACGCCCGCGTGACGGTCGGCGCCCAAAGATCGGGCTCAGAACCGATCTTCGCCATGCGCAGGAGACTCCATGCGAACAGTTCTCAGGCCATCGACGTTTTACTGCTGGCTGATCGCGTTGGCCCTGGCCGCCTGCGGGGGCGGCTCCAACGATGCGCCGTCCGCAGCAGCGCCAACCGTGGCGACGATCGCGCTGCTGCCTGCCGATGCTGTCGGTCGAATCGGCATCGGCCAGAGCCTTACCCTCACAGCCGAAGCGCGCGACCCGACCGGCGCCGTCACCGGTGCCGGCTTCACCTGGGCCTCTTCGAACAGCGCCGTCGCCGTCGTCGCCGGCGGTATCGTGACCGGCGTCGCGGCCGGCACCACGGTCATCTCGGCGTCCAGCGGCGGCGTGACGAGCAACGCGGCGACGATCACGGTCGCAGCGCCGGCGTCGGTGAGCCGAATCGTCATCGACAAGGCCGCGGTATGGCTGCGGGCCAGCGGCCAGACGGCACAGCTCTCGGCGCAGATCGTCGACGCGCAGGGCGGCGCTTCGGCGGTGGCAGCGCAATGGACAACGAGCGCGCCCGACAAGGTCGCGGTAGACGCCAACGGCGGCGTCGTCGCGCTCGCGATCGGCTCGGCGCTGGTGACGGCCGAGGTTGGCGGCGTACGGTCGGCGCCGACCCTGGTGCTGGTGGCCGAACCGCGGCCCGGCGCCTTGCTGGTCACCGATGCGCAGGTGGTCTCGGTCGGCCCGCTGCTGCTGGCGGCCGGCGAGTTGCCTGGCGTCGGCAGCCTTCACGACGTTACGCTGCAAGGCGTCACCGCGCCGGCCGTCGGCAGCGTGTTGCTGGCGCTCGAAACGGCGCCGATCGCCGGCACGGTGGTGTCGACCCGGCAAGACGCGACCGGGCTCATCGTCAGGCTGGCGATCGCGCCGCTGTACAAACTGTTCGACGCCTACGACATCGCCTTGAGGATCGACTTGTCCAGCTTCGCCGCCGAGGCGCTCCCCGTCCGCTCGGCGCAGGCGGCTCCGGCGGCGCGCGCCACCAGCCTGGCTGGACGCTGGAATGCCGAGCGTGACGCGCGCCGGCAGATCCTCGGCACTGCTCGCGCGCTCGATGTGCTGGCGCCGTTCAAGGCCTTCGATTGCGATGCGAGTCTCAAGCCCCAGCTCGTCGGCGCGCCGGTCAGCCTTACCGTCGACAACAAGCTGAGCCTGGTGCTCGAGGACCGGCCGGGCTACAGCAAGCACGCGCTCGAAGGCTCAGCCACGCTGGTCGGGGCGGCAAGCCTGAAGCTGAAGGCGGGTTTCAAGGCAGCCGGGCGCTGCGACGCCCAGGCTCAGCTCAAGTTCCCCGTCTTCGGCTGGTTCAGCGCGCTCGTCATGCCGGCGGTTCGGTTTGGGCTCGGCGCCGAGCTCGAAGGCGAGGTGCTGTTGGTGCAAAGCGATCTCGGCGTCGAGGGCCAGATCGGCTTCAGCCCGGTGCTGGGCTGGGAGTGCGGCGGGGCGACGCCGGCCTGCCGCGGCCTCGACACCATCACGACTGTGAACGAGTTCAAGACGAAGTCGACGTTTCCGTCCGAGTACGGTATGCAGGCCAAGGTCTCTGGCCATTTCTATGTGGTGGCCGGGCTCGATGCCGCGTTACTCGCCGGCGCGTTCAACGCGGGCATCGTCGAAGCACGGGTCGGCCCGAAGCAGTCGTTCGACCTCGCATTCGAGAAGGCCCAGGCGGCCCGGCCCGACTATGCGGCCAGCTACGACCTGAAGTTCGAAGGGGTCGTGGAACCCGGCGCGGCGCTATCGAAGGCGATCGAGGCGGTGATCGACGACGACTGGACAACGGTGAAGTTCAAGGCCGAGGCCAGCAAGGACATTTCGGAGTCACCCAAAGGCAGCCACACGGTCAGCACGACGAAGGCGAGACCGGGCGAAGCGGTGGACTTCAAGGTCAAATTCGATCCGGCAGCGTCGGTGAACTACTTCGTCATCGGCTACAACGTCGTCGGGGTCGAGCTGTACCGGCGCGCCGAGGGGGAGGTCGACTTCACGCCCTGGAAGTCGATGCAGCTCACCGCCAGCGACGAGGCAACGTACCGCTGGATTCCCGGGCCTGCCGATGGCGGCAAGTATGAATTCGCCGCATTCGTGAACACCGAAATCCTTACGCCTTTGCTCGAGGTCGGCAAGGACACGATTCGCAGCGTCGAGGTGAGTTGCTTCGCAGCCAGTACGCAATCGTCCAACGACGCGACACGGCGCAGCGCCCTGGCGGCCCAACCCAGGGGGTCGAACGCGATTCCCTTGGCATCGACTTGCGCCGATACATGGGTGGGGACGACGGCCACCGGCGATGCGGCGTACGGCCCGAACCTCACCCAGGCCACGTTGACGCTGAGGTTGGCGCCGTGGATCGACACCGGCTCGCCCACCATCGTGGCGTACTACGCAGAAGGGACGGTCAAGGTCAAACACAACGATCTACCCGGATGCACGACAACCCCTACCGAGTTCGCTTTTGACAGCGACACCGGGAGGGAAGGCGGCAAGCCGCTGGAATCGAATCAGTGGTTTGTCGACTATTCAACCAACCCGCCAACAGTGCACGGAGGAGGGGAGGTAAGCGCTACCCTCACGACTGTCTGCAGGACGTTTACGACAACGTCGTTCACTGCGTTCTCGTTCGGACACGTCCCTGGGGGCACGGTCCTCAGCCCGGACGGTTTGAGCTTCAGCGGCAGCAATCCGCCGTTCTACGCGTTCGAGTTCAGGCGGCCTTAGTCGCGGGGGCTGCTTGCGCGGTGGACGATACCGAACCCCGCTCGATGTGCTGTGAATAGGTTTTTCAAACGCCCTTCGTTCTCCCAAAAGGCCCCGGGCGGAGCTCTGGATTCGGCGGCGTGCTGCTCTGTTGCCGTCGACGTTGGCGCACAGCGTCTGCTTGAAGTCCGTGTCCCTGGGCATCGCGCGTTGCACCGTCAGCACCTTCTGGCTGGCGCGTGGGCCGAAGGCGATGCCGTAAGGGCACGCC
>JBDTUO010000139.1:0-7004 GCA_040007675.1 Rubrivivax sp. | reverse complement strand
CGATCATGTCGGTCAGCACCATGCCTTCGACGCCGAGGCTGCTGGCCTGCACGATGCGCCCGGCATGGTCCTCGGCCGCCTCGCGCAGCAGCGCGACGGCGTGCGCGACGCGGGCGTCGAAGCCCCGCGTGCGGCGCGCGTGGCGTTGCACCGCGCCCATGCCCACCCCGGGGTGGGTCGCGGGCAGGCGGCCCACGTCGGCGCCCAAGTCGGCGTTCATCTCGGCGTTCCTGGCGCGGGCGCGAAACTGCCGCCGCGGCCGGCACGCGCAAAGCGTGGCAGCGGCTGCCGGGCGTCGCCCTGGTAGTGACTGGGGAACGGCGCCGGCAGCTCGCTTGCCGCGCGCAGCGCAGCCGCCCGGTCTTCGCCGTCTGCGAGCAGCACGGCATCGAAGCCGCAACGCCGCAGCAGCGGCAGCATGTCGCGCACGACCTCGCCGCGGGCGACGATCTCACCCGCGAAGCGCAGCCGCCCTCGCAGCACCACGGCCTGCGAATACGCCCGCCCGTCGGTCCACTTCGGAAACTCGAGCACCACCGCGGGTGCGGCAGCCAGCGCGTCGGCGTGCGCCGTGACGTCGGTGGTGTTGGGCCACACCAGCGCGCCGGCGGGCAGGGGGGTGTCGGGGTCCAGGATCAGCATCGTGGGGGCTCCTCGGCGGCGGCGCGGCGTCAGGCTGCCAGCGCGGTGGTCGACGTGGCGCGGCGCACCGCGTCGGCGGCGGCGCGGAACGGCGGCAGGCCGATGCGCTGCACGGTGTCGACGAAACGTTCGCCGTCGGCGCGCTGGTGGCGGAAGGTCTCGATCACGGCCTCGATCACGTCGGGTACCTCGTCGGCGGCGAACGACGGTCCGATCGCCTTGCCCGCCACCGCGGGTCCGGCGCGCCGGCTGCCGTCGGCGCCACCGAGCGAGACCTGGTACCACTCGCTGCCGTCCTTGTCGACGCCGAGGATGCCGATGTGGCCGCTGTGGTGGTGGCCGCAGCTGTTCATGCAGCCGCTGATGTGCAGGTCGATGTCGCCGATGTCGTGTTGCAGGTCCAGGTCCTCGAAGCGTTCGTGGATCGCCGCGGCGATCGGGATCGAGCGCGCGTTGGCCAGCGAGCACAGGTCGCCGCCGGGGCAGGCGATGAGGTCGGTCAGCAAGCCGATGTTCGGGGTCGCGAAGCCGGCCGCGCGTGCGGCCTCCCACAGCGCCGGCAGGTCCTCGTGCCGGACCCAGGGCAGCAGCAGGTTCTGCTCGTGCGTGACCCGCAGTTCGCCCACGCTGAAGGCGTCGGCGAGGTCGGCGGCGGCGTCCATCTGGTCAGCCGTGACGTCGCCGGGCGGCTGGCCAGCTCGCTTGAGCGACAGCGTCACCGCGCGGCAGCCCGGTACACGATGGGCGGCCACATTGCGCTCGAGCCAGCGCAGATAGGCCGGTGGCAGGTCTTCGCGCAGCGCAACAGCGGCGCGGGGGTGGCGCAGCACGTCAGGAACGCGGAAGCACGCAGCGACGCGGTCGAGTTCCGCCTGCGGGATCAGGTGCGCGTCGCCGGCGGCGAGCAGGGCTTCGAACTCGGCGTGCACCGCGTCGATGAAGCGCCGGCCTTCGGCCTTGACGAGGATCTTGATGCGCGCCTTGAAGGCGTTGTCGCGCCGCCCGTGCAGGTTGTAGATGCGCACGATCGCGGTCAGGAACACGAGGATCTGCGCCCACGGCACGAAGTCGGCGACCTCGGTGCCGATCACCGGGGTGCGGCCCATGCCGCCGCCGACCAGAACCCGAAAGCCGACCGCGCCGTCGGCGTCGCGGTGCAGCTGCAGGCCGATGTCGTGCCACGCGATGGCGGCACGGTCTTCACGCGCGCCGCTGACGGCGATCTTGAACTTGCGCGGCAGGAACGCGAACTCGGGGTGCAGCGTGCTCCATTGGCGCAGCAACTCGCAGTACGGGCGCGGGTCGACGTGTTCGTCCGGCGCGATGCCGGCCAGCGCGTCGCTCGTGATGTTGCGGATGCAGTTGCCGCTGGTCTGGATGCCGTGCAGGTTCACCGCGGCCAGCCGGTCCATCACGTCCGCCGCCCGGGAGAGCGGGATCCAGTTGAACTGCAGGTTCTGGCGCGTCGTGAAGTGGCCGAAGCCGCCGCGTTCGCTCGATTGCCCGGCGTCCTGCAGATCGAAATCGCGTGCGATGCCCGCCAGCTGACGCAACTGGCGGCTGGCCAGCTCGCCGTACGGCACCGCGACGCGCAGCATCGGTGCGTGGCGCTGCACGTACCAGCCGTTCTGCAGCCGCAGCGGGCGGAACCGCTCTTCGGCGAGCTCGCCGCGCTGCCAGCGTTCGAGCTGGTCCCGGAACTGGGCCGCGCGGGCGTGCACGAACTGGCGGTCGAATTCGGTGTAGCGGTACATGGGTGGAGGTCCGGGTCGAGCCCGGACTCTAGGCATGTGCCATATGCGCGTGAACTACAAAATAGTTGAGTAACTATGCCTCGCGGTTATTAGCGATGGGCTCGGGCGACGAGCGGGCTGATCGACGCCCGAAACGACGACGGCCCGCCGAGGCGGGCCGTGAAACGCGCCTGCGGCGGCTGCCGCAGGCGTCTGCTGCTGAATGGGCCGAATGGGCTCAGGCAGCGCGGCGCGAGGCCTTGGCGGCCGACTGGCCAGCCTTGGCGGCCGTGTTGGCGACGGCCTGGAAGTTGGCTTCGGCGACGTCGGCGGCCTGCTTGGCGGCCTTCTGCACGCTCTCGAACGCGTTGTTCGCGGCGGCAACCGCAGACTTCACCAGCGCGACA
Organism: Rubrivivax sp.; assembly: GCA_040007675.1. GTDB lineage: Bacteria > Pseudomonadota > Gammaproteobacteria > Burkholderiales > Burkholderiaceae_C > Rubrivivax. The sequence continues at coordinate 4,222 of JBDTUO010000139.1, read as the reverse complement.
GCGTTCTCGCTACCGGCCGGGGCGTTCTTGACTGCCGTGTCGACGACCAACAGGACCTTCTTATGCGCGTCGGCCATCTGGGCTTCGGCGACCTTGGTCACTTCGGCGTTGGTGCCGGCGGCGATGTCGTACACGTGGCGGCTGTAGGCGGCGGCCTTCTCGGCGGCCGGTTGCAGCAGGCTGGCCTGCAGCGCCATCAGTTCCTGCGCGTCCTTGACGGACAGCGCGGCCTGGGTCGTCTCGGCGACTTCGACCAGCGCGGTGCGCGCGACCTGGAGGTTCAACTCGACCAGCTTCTCGATGCCTTCGAACGCCTTGTTCGTCAGACCGAAGAGGGTTTCGACATTGGCCTTCTGGGCGGCCATCATTTGTTCAGCGGTGAAGGGGGTCATTTCAGGGCTCCGTTTCGTGGGTTCAGGGGACAGGGTTTATTGCTGCACTGCAACATGGATCGAAGTATAGGGTTTGCCCGCGATCTTGCAAGCCCTTTTTGCTGCGCCGCAGCATTCTAGGGAGCGGTCCCGGATTCGACGGCGCCGCGACGCCTTGCTGCCTTGCCCGTCCACGCTCGGGCAACCTGCACAATCGGCGCCAGATGAGGGCCTTCCATTCGGACCACTTCGTCCTGCCGTTGCCGCCGGGGCACTCGTTCCCGATGAGCAAGTACCGATTGCTGCGGGCGGCGGTCGAACGCGATCTGCCGGCGATCCAGGTGACCGAAGCGCCGTCGGCGACCGACGGCGAACTGGCGCTGGCGCACAGCCCGCACTGGGTCGCGTCGGTCGCGCAGGGGCTGTTGTCGCCGGCCGAACAGCGCCGGATCGGATTCCCATGGTCGCCTCGCATGGCCGAACGAGCGCGCCGCTCGGTCGGGGCGACGATCGCCGCGGCGCGCGTGGCCTTGACCGAAGGCGTCGCCGCGAACCTCGCCGGAGGCACCCACCACGCGCACGCCGACTTCGGCGCCGGCTACTGCGTGTTCAACGACGTCGCGGTCGCCGCCCGGCTGATGCAGGCCGAGTGGCACCGCGCGGCGCACCGGCGCGTGCGCGCCCTGCGGGTGTGGGTGATCGACCTCGACGTGCACCAGGGTGACGGCACGGCGGCGATCTTCGCCGACGATCCGAGCGTGTTCACGCTGTCGCTGCACGGCGCGCGCAACTTTCCGACGCGCAAGCAGCGCAGCGACCTCGACGTCGAGCTGCCCGACGGCTGTGCCGACCCTGAATACCTGGCCGCGCTCGACGAGGCACTGGACGACGCCTGGTTGCGCCAGGCCGCGGCGCCGCCGCAGCTGGCCTTCTACCTGGCCGGCGCCGACCCGCACGAACACGACCGGCTGGGGCGCCTGGCGCTCAGCGCCGACGGCCTTGAGGTGCGGGACGCGCGGGTGCTCGACCGCCTGCACGCCCACCGCGTGCCGGTCGCGCTCAGCATGGCCGGCGGTTACGGGCGCGACGTCGCAACGACCGTCGCGCTGCAGCGGCGCACGCTGGCGCTGGCGCTGCAGAGCTGGCAGCGCTGGCGTGGCAGCGCGGCAGTGGAACAATCGGCGGCATGAGCCTGCGCCCCGAAATCCTGACCGAAGCGAGCATCGCCGCGGTCGACGCCGCGATCGAGTCGCGCCGCTCCGTGCGGGCCTTCCTGCCGACGCCGGTGCCGCGATCGACCCTCCAACGCATCTTCGAGGTCGCGACGCGCGCGCCCTCGGGCACCAACACGCAGCCGTGGAAGGTCAGCGTGCTGACCGGCGCGGCGCTGAACGCGCTGTCCGAGCGCCTGCGGGCCGTCTACGACGACCCGGAGCAGCGGGCGCGCCATGCCGAGGAGTACGCGTACTACCCGACCGAGTGGGTCTCGCCGTACATCGACCGCCGGCGCAAGGTCGGCTGGGACCTGTACGGCCTGCTCGGCATCGGCAAGGGCGACAAGCCGCGCATGCATGCCCAGCACGGCCGCAACTACGCGTTCTTCGGCGCCCCGGTCGGGTTGATTTTCCGCATCGACCGCGTGATGGAACGCGGCAGCTGGCTCGACTACGGCATGTTCCTGCAGAACGTGATGGTCGCGGCGCGTGCGCGCGGGCTCGACACCTGCCCGCAGGCCGCGTTCACCCAGTTCCACCGCGTGATCGCCGAGCAGCTCGACTTGCCCGAGGGCGAAATGGTCGTGTGCGGCATGTCGCTCGGCTGGGCCGATCCGGCCGCGGTGGAGAACACGCTCGTGACCGAACGCGATCCGGTGACTGCATTCGCGCAGTTCGTGGAGTAGAAAACAGCCCTGCCGTGCCGACCCGGCACCGCCCGACCCGGATCAAGCCGATGTCCTCCAACCGCCTGGCCGTGCTGGTCGCGCGCGCCACCTACGACGACGTCATCGAGCGGCTGCGCGCGCACTTCGACGTCGAGATCAATCCGGATGACACCGTCTGGTCGCCGGCCGAGCTGTCGGCGCGCCTGGCCGGCAAGGCCGGCGCCCTGACGACGGGCAGCGAACGCATCGACGCCGCGGTGCTCGACGCCCATCCGCAGCTGCGGGTCGTCGCCAACATGGCGGTCGGCTACAACAACCTCGACATCCCCGCGTTCGATGCGCGCGGCGTGCTGGCGACCAACACGCCCGACGTGCTGACCGAGTCGACGGCGGACTTCGGCTTCGCGCTGATGATGGCCGCCGCGCGCCGCATGGCCGAAAGTGAACGCTGGTTGCGCGCCGGGCACTGGACCCAGTGGCGCTACGACCTCTTCACCGGCAGCGACGTGCACGGCGCGACGCTCGGCATCCTCGGCATGGGGCGCATCGGCCAGGCGATCGCGCGTCGAGCTGCGCTCGGCTTCGGCATGCGCGTGCTCTACCACAACCGATCGAGACTGCCGGCCGAGCAGGAGGCACCCCTCGGCGCCTGCTGGGTCGACAAGTCGACCCTGCTGCGCGAGGCCGACCACCTGATACTGGTGTTGCCGTATTCGGCGGCCAGCCACCATGCCGTCGGCGCCCCGGAGCTGGCGCAGATGAAGCCGACCGCCACGCTGACGAACCTCGCGCGTGGCGGCATCGTCGACGACGCCGCGCTCGCCGACGCGCTGCGTGCCGGCCGCATCGCTGCCGCCGGGCTGGACGTCTTCGAAGGTGAGCCGGCGGTGCACGCGGCGCTGCTGACGGTGCCCAACGTCGTGCTGACGCCGCACATCGCCAGCGCCACCGAACGCACGCGCCGCGCGATGGCGATGCTGGCGGTGGACAACCTGATTGCCGCATTGACCGGCGGCGACCCGCCGACGCCGGTCAACCCCGGTGTGCTGAACGGCGACGCCCGGTGATGCGCCGCCGGTCGCCGCCGGCGGATCGGGCCGGCTCAGAGCTGGGCGATCGGAGTCGCCGGCGCGTCCTCGTCCATGCCCATCGCCGCGAGCAGCCCCATGAGGTCGGCCTCCAGACGCACAAGACGTTCGACGTCGAGGCGCGCGAGCGACTGCGGCAGCAGGCCGATGTAGGGCCCTGGCGCGCGGTCGAGCATCGCCTGCGCCTCCGGCAACAGGCGCAGCTGCACGGCGCGGCGGTCGACGTCATCGCGCGTGGTGGCGATCAGCCCCCGCTCGACGAGACCGCGCACGAGGTTGCTGGCGGTCGACTGGTGCACGTGCATCGCCCGCGCGAGGCCGTTGATGCCGATCCCCGGGTGGTCGCCGACGACGCCGAGGGCCCAGAACTGCGCGCCGCCGACACCGACCCGCTTTTCGATCAACTGGTAGTGCGTGCGCGCCGCGGTGAACACCTGCCGGAAGCGCCGCAGCACCCGGGCTGCGGGGTCGGCAGAAGCCGCCGCCGGCACGCGGGCGTCGTCGGCGCCGGCAGGGTCCTGGGACATGCCGGCATGATAGTCGGGGCCCGTCGATGACGGCAGCGCCCGGCCCGCATGACCACCCGGACTGGCAGGCCCGCCTGCGCGAGGAGTTCACCGAGTGGCGGCCCTGGGTCACGCGCGGCGTCGTGCTGGCGTTCGCCGCGGCCGCCGGTGTGTGCGTCGCGTTCTTCACCTGGCTTTCCGACCAGGCCTACCACCTGTTCACGCGCCTGGAGGCGGCTGCCTCATGGGCGCCTCTGCTCTGGATGCCGGCCTGCGCGGCCACCATCGTCTGGCTGACGCGCCGCTTCCTGCCCGGGGTCGGGGCGCCTGTCGAGCGCGCCGTCGGCGCCGTCCGCCGCAAATCCCATGTCGCCG
>JBDTUO010000138.1:0-7093 GCA_040007675.1 Rubrivivax sp. | reverse complement strand
CCACAGCGCGGCAGTTTCGTGTTCCAGCTGGACGCCGAGGGCGTGGGGCAGCTGTGCCGCTACCGCGCGACGATCGAGACCGCCGCGCTGCGTGAGGCGATGGGCGCCGGGCGCGGGCCGGCCCTCGCGAAGGCACTGAACGCCCTGGTGGCGGGAATGAAGAAGGGCGAGCGCGCGCGCGACATGAAGGCGTTGGCGACGCTCGACATGGACTTTCATTGGCAGTTCTTTGCCCACTGCCCGAATGCCTACCTGATGGCCGGTTACGACGTCATCCGCTGGCAGCTGGTGGCGATGCGCCACCGGGCGCCGATCGACAACGCGGTCGACAGCCACCGCGTGCTCGTCGATGCGGTGGCCGCCGGCGACGTCGAGCAGGCCTGTGGGCTACTCGTCGAGCACGTGCTCGAGAACGAGCCGCGCTACAGCACGGCCTGCGCGTTGCCGGTCTCCGTTTGAGCGGCGGCGGCGCCGCGTGCCGGTCGCCGCACGCCGGTCGCTGCACTCCAGTCGATTAACGGCTCGACAACACGATGCCGCCGACGACGAGCGCGAACGCGAGCGCGTGGTACGGCTGCGGTGGCTCGCCCAGCCAGGCGGCCGAGAGCAGCGCGGCGAACAGCGGTGTCAGGTTGGCGAAGAACCCGGCGACCGCCGGCCCGACGGCTGCGACGCCGAGGCCCCAGCAGCGGTAGGCGGCGACCGACGGCCCCAGCGCCAGGAACACGAGCGCCGCCGCCAGCGCCACCGGTCCGAGCGACGCGATGCCGGTCGCGGCGCTGCGCGCGGCGGCCGATCCGTCGGCGCCGAACAGCGCCTCGCCGCCGGCTGCGAGCGCCGCCCAGCCGAGTCCGAACAGGACCTGGATCAGCAGGAACTCGGCCCAGTCCCAGGCCGGCCGCGCAGCGCCGCTCAACGACGCCGACGGGCGCGCGAGCTGCCAGCTGTACAGCGCCCACGACAGCGCCGCCAGCAGCATCCACAGGTCACCCGGCACGAGGCGCAGCGTCGCGAGCCGGGTCGGGTCGCCGCGCAGCAGCACCACCAGCACGCCGAGCGCCGACAGCGCCGCGCCGAGCCACTGCGCCGGCCGCGGGTGTTCGCGGTAGCCGACGATGCCGATCAGCATCATCCACAGCGGCGTGCTGGACGCGATCAGCGTGACGTTGATCGGCGTCGAACTCGTGAGCGCCTGGTACTGCAGCGCGTTGTACGCGCCGACCCCGAGCCCGCCCAGCAGCGCCAGGCGGGGCCAGCGCGCGCGCACCTCGGCGCGCCGCGCCGGCGTCGACAGCGCGGCCCAGCCCAGCGGCAGCAGCACCAGCAACGCCGCGCTCCAGCGCAGCGCATTCAGGCGCAGCGGTGGCACGCTGCCCGCCAGCAGGCGCCCGACCAGCGCGTTGCCGGACCACATCAGCGGCGGCACCAGCAGCAGCAGCGCGATGCGCGCCGTCAGCGGGCCGGCGCGGGTGGTCGATGCGGGCGCCGTCACACCGGCATTGCGGCGCCGCAGTTCCAGCACTGGTCGAACGGCCCGTCCACCGTCTCGCGGCAGGCGTGGCACAGCCAGTGCCGGGACGGCGGGTGGACGAGGGCGTCGAGCAGCTTCTTCGCCGACGCGAACTGGTCGTCGTCGTGCACCCAGACCTCGGGCAAGGCCTGGTCGGGCGGAATTTCGCCGGCGATGCTGCTGGCGTACGCGCGCTGTACGCTGGTCTCGACGCCGGCCTGGCGCAGCAGGTCGACCCACAGCGTGGCGAGGGCGACGTTCGGGGCTTGCACGAGGCGTCTCATGGTTGGGGCGATGGTGCCACGCGCTGCAATGCGGCGGCGCATGGCGTACCCTCGGACCTCGATCGAACCCACGCAAGACGAGAGGAACACCCCGATGACCACCGCGATTCAGATCACCGCCTACGGCGGCCCGGAACAGATGAAAAGGGTCGAGTTGGCGGTCGGCGACCCCGGCCCGGGCGAGGTGCGTATCCGCCACCATGCCTGTGGGCTGAACTTCATCGACGTCTACCAGCGCACCGGCCTCTACGGCAACCCGCTGCCGCTGACGCTGGGCATGGAAGGCGCCGGCCTCGTCGAGGCCGTCGGCCCGGGGGTCGCCCACCTGCAGATAGGCGACCGCGCGGCCTACGCGAGCAACCCGCCGGGCAGCTACAGCGAGGTGCGCGTGATGCCGGCCAAGAACGTCGTGCGGCTGCCCGATGGCATCGACTTCGAGACCGCCGCGGGCATGATGCTCAAGGGCCTGACGGCGCAGTACCTGCTCAAGCGCGTGAAGCCGGTCGAGGGCCTGCAGCCGGGTGACGCCGTGCTCTTCCACGCCGCCGCCGGCGGGGTCGGCCTGATCGCCTGCCAGTGGGCGCGCGCGCTGGGGTTGGAGCTGATCGCGACCGCCGGCACGGACGAAAAGTGCGCGCTGGCGCGCGCCAACGGCGCCGCGCACGCGATCAACTACCGCAACGAGGACTTCACGGCACGCGTCAAGGAGATTACCGGTGGGCGCGGCGTCAAGGTCGTCTACGACTCGGTCGGCAAGGACACCTTCGAGGGCAGCCTGAACTGCCTGCGCCCGTTCGGGCTGCTGGCGTCGTTCGGCAATGCGTCCGGGCCCGTGGCGCCGTTCGCGCCGGCGATGCTCGCGGCCAAGGGGTCGGTCTACCTGACGCGCCAGACGCTGTTCACCCACATCTCGACGCGCGAGATCACGCAGGCCATGGCCGACGAGTTGTTCGAGGTGGTGGAAAGCGGCGCGGTCAAGATCCACATTGCGCAGCGCTATGCGCTGGCTGATGTGGTGCAGGCGCACCGCGACCTGGAGGCGCGCAAGACGACCGGCTCGTCGGTCCTGATCCCCGGATGAGCGGGGCGAGACCGGTGCGGGCGGAGCCTGGCGCGGTGGCGCCGGCTTCACCCGCGCTGCCGGCGTTGCGCGCGCTCCGCGCGGACGACGCGCCGGCCTACCGCGCGCTGATGCTCGAGGCCTACGCGAGCCACCCGGACGCCTTCACGTCGACGGTCGACGAACGGGCGCCGTTGCCGCTGGCATGGTGGGCGGCGCGCCTGAGCGGCAGCGCGCCGGCGCCCGAAACCGTCTGGGGCGCCTTCGACCCGACCACTGGCGCGCTGGTCGGTGCCGCCGGGCTGCGCTTCGAGACGCGGCCCAGGCTGGCCCACAAGTGCACGCTGTTCGGCATGTTCGTGCGCACGGCGGCCCGCGGGCAGGGGGCCGGCCGACAGCTCGTCGACGCACTGCTGCGTGCGGCGGCGGAGAGATCGGGCGTGCGGCTCGTGCAGCTGACCGTGAGCGAGGGCAACGCGGGCGCGTTGGCGCTGTACCGGCGCTGCGGTTTCGAGCCCATCGGGCGTGAGCCCGCGGCCAATCTCTGCGGCGACCGCTGGGTGACCAAGCTGCACCTGTGGCACACGCTCGGGGTGCCGGCGTCGACCTACGAAAACCGTTCGCCGACGGCCCCAGCGGCAGCACCGCCGGTGCGCCAGCGGGTGCTCGACGCGGTGACGCTGCCGCCGCGCGCGAGAGCGTCGAACTACCCCCCGCCGTTTGCCGAGCGCATGGCCGGGCGCGAGAAGCGCGCCCTCGGCGACGCCTTCGGGTTGACCCACTTCGGCGTCAACCTGACCCGGCTGGCGCCCGGTGCGGCCTCTGCATTGCGGCACGCGCACAGCGCGCAGGACGAGTTCGTGTTCGTGCTGCAGGGCCGGCCGACGCTGCATGACGATGCCGGCTCCACGACGCTCGGGCCCGGGCAGTGCATCGGTTTCCCCGCCGGAGCGGCGAACGCCCACCGGCTGCACAACGCCGGCACGAGCGACGCCTGGATGATCGAGATCGGCGACCGCACGCCGGGCGACTGCGTGCGTTACCCGGACGACGACCTGCGCGCCGAATGGCGCGCCGGCGCCTGGCATTTCGTGCACCACGATGGTCGGACCTACTGATCCGGTGCGCGGGCAGCACGGTACTGGCGCGGCGCTGCCGATAGTCGGTCTCGACCACGTCGTGCTGCGGGTGCGCGCGCTCGACCCGATGCTGCACTTCTACTGTGCGGCGCTGGGCTGCACGGTCGAGCGGCGGGACGATTCGATCGGCCTGGTGCAGTTGCGCGCCGGCGCGGCCCTGATCGATCTGTTGCCGGTGAATGGGCGTCTCGGCCGCGCCGGCGGTGCACCGCCCGGATCCGAAGGGCGCAACCTCGACCACTTCTGCCTGCAGCTATCGCACTTCGACGAACCGGCGCTGCGTGCGGCGCTGTCCGCGCACGGCGTGTCCGCGGGCCCGGTCGAGCGGCGCAACGGCGCGCTCGGCGAGGGGCCGTCGGTCTACCTGCAAGACCCGGACGGCAACACCGTCGAGCTGAAGGGCCCGCCGACGCCCGGTGCAGTCTTCCGTCGACCACTGCCCTAGCATCGGGCCGCTGCGGGCACCCGGCCCGCGGTGGTGGCGCCGCAACGGCGCCCGGGAGCCCTGTGATGAAGATCTGGACCACCACCCCCCGCTGGCGCCGCGGCGCCGCCATGTCGCTGGCCGCGACGGCGCTCGTCGTCGTTGCCGCGCTGGCGGCGCGCGAGGGCCGCGCGCAGGCGCCGCCGAACCCGATGTCCGCGCCGGCCTGCCAGTGTTCGGCCGCTACCGCCGTGCCCGGCCTGCAGACCAGCGTCGTGCACTGCCTGTGCGGTGGCATGTCGTGCGTGCTGGCGCAGGCCGGCGCCGCGCTGCCCGTGATGCAGTGCGTGCGCTGAAACCGACGGCACGATCGAGGCCGTGACCGGCGCGGTGCCTCGGCTCAGGCCGGCGCTGGCGCACCGGCAGCGTCGGCGCACAGCCGGTGCAACTGGCGCAGGCCGTCGGTCAGCGCCGCCGGGCCGGGCTGCAGGATGTCGCAGGACTTGATCTCGTGCACCTGACCGTGGCGCACCGCGGCCACGCCCTGCCAGCCCGGGCGCGCGGCGACCTGCTCCGGTCGGAACTTCTTGCCGCACCACGAGCCCACGATGAGGTCCGGGGCCCGCCGCACCGGTTCGAGCGGATCCTCGACGATGCGGTCGCGCCCCATCGGCTGGCGCCCCAGCTCCGGGAAGACGTCGTCGCCACCAGCCACGCCGATCAACTCGGACACCCATTCGATCGCGCTGATCATCGGCGCGTCCCATTCCTCGAAATAGACGCGCGGGCGGCGTGGCCACGTGGCGGCGGCCGACGCGATGCGCGTGTGCTCGGCGCGGCAGCGTTGAATCCAGGCAGCGGCCGCCGGCGCGGCGTCGACCAGCGTCGCCACCAGTTGCAAGGTGCGGTAGATCTGCTCGACGCTGCGCTGGTTCGTCACCAGCACGTTGAGGCCGGCGCGGATCAGCTTGTCCGCGAGCGCCGCCTGCATGTCGGAGAAGCCGATCACGAGGTCGGGCTCGAGCGCGACGATGCGGTCGATGCGGCCGTCGAGGAACGACGAGATGCGGGGCTTTTCCTGCCGAGCCCTGCGCGGCCGCACGGTGTAGCCCGAGATGCCGACGATGCGTTCGTCGCGCCCGAGCAGGTAGAGCCACTCGGTGGTTTCCTCGGTCAGGCAGACGATGCGCTGCGGGCCGGCACGGCCGGCAGCGGTCAGGGGGTCGGGCAGCGGCGCGACGGGCGCCGCGTCGGTGCTCAGACCGCGAAGTCCGACAGCGCGCGACCCGACTCGAGGGCGGCACGCAGCCAGGCCGGGCGCGGGCCCCGACCTCCCCAGACGTTGCCGCTTTCGTCCCGGAACTTCACAGGCTTGGTGGCTGCGCGCGCGGCCTTGCGGGTAGCGCGTTTCTTGGCGGGTGACTTCTTCGCGGCCGGGCCGCGTGCGCCGGTGAGGCCGAGGTCGGAAGCCTTCAAGCCGTAGACGCGAATCGCGTCCTTGATGCGATCGACCACTCCTTCGACTTCCTTGCGCCGCAATTGTTCGGCTTCGCGCTGCAACGAGTCGATCTGTTTCATCACCTGCGAATAGCTTTTGGACATGAACTCGCCTGAATTTGTGAGTTGTGAAGGGTAACCGATTCGGTCTCTGGCTGCACGAATCCTCGTGATCGAGCCGATCGAGCGCGGATCCGTTTCGGGCGAAACGCGGCCGAATTATCATTCGACGTTCAATTCGAGACTCCGATGCCGAACAATTCACCGCGTTCGATTCGCTGGCCGTGGGGGCCGGTGCTGGCAATGGCCTTCGTCGTCGCGCTGTCCAACTGGGCCGTGCAATTCCCGATCAATGCCTGGCTGACCTGGGGCGCGTTCACCTATCCGGTGGTATTCCTCGTCACCGACCTGACGAACCGCACGCTCGGCCCGGTGGTGGCGCGGCGCGTGGCCTGGGCCGGCTTTGCGGTGGCGGTGGCCCTGTCGCTGCTGCTGGCGCCGTGGCGGATCGCGCTCGCTTCGGGCACCGCATTCATCGTCGCGCAGTGGCTGGACATTGCCGCGTTCAACCGCCTGCGCCGGATGACGTGGTGGCAGGCGCCGCTGATCGGATCGGTCGTGGCGTCGGTGCTCGACACCGCGCTGTTCTTCTTCCTCGCGTTCTACGGCAGCGGGCTGGACTGGTTGTCGCTGGCCATGGGCGACCTGCTCGTCAAGTGGGCGATGGCCGTGGTGCTGCTCGCGCCCTACCGCGCGCTGCTGCCGCGGCTGGGCGTGTGGGCGCCTGCGCGCGGCGCGGTGCGATGAGCAAGGCGTTCACGCGCGAAGCCGACGGCGACTCCGACACGCCGGACGACGAGATCGATGCCGCCGCGCAGGTGCTGCCGGCAGGGCGGAAGAACTACCTGACGCCCGCTGGCTACGCACGATTGCGGGCGGAGTTGATGACCCTGCTCGACGACGAACGGCCGCGCATCGTCGAGACGGTGTCGTGGGCGGCGAAGAACGGTGACCGCTCCGAGAACGGCGACTACCTCTACGGCAAGAAGCGGCTGCGCGAGATCGACCGGCGCATCCGGTTCCTGACCCGCCGGCTCGACATCGCGGAAGTGGCCGACCCGTCGCGGCACCACGGCGGCGATCAGGTCTTCTTCGGCGCGACGGTGACGTACGCCAATG
>JBDTUO010000137.1:0-7139 GCA_040007675.1 Rubrivivax sp. | reverse complement strand
TGTTGATCGCGACGATGACCTTGCTGTCCTTCATCCCCGCCAGGTGCTGGATCGCGCCGCTGATGCCGGCGGCGATGTACAGCTGCGGCGCGACGATCTTGCCGGTCTGGCCGACCTGCCAGTCGTTCGGCGCATAACCCGCGTCGACCGCGGCGCGGCTCGCACCGAGCGCTGCGCCGAGCTTGTCGGCCAGCGGCGTGAGGACGTCGTTGAACTTCTCGCTCGATCCCATCGCGCGCCCGCCGCTGACGATGATCTTGGCGGCGGTGAGCTCCGGGCGATCGAGCTTGGCGATCTCGGCGCTGACGAAGCGGCTGCTGCCGCCGTCCGGGACCGCAGTCACCGCTTCGACTGCGGCGCTGCCGCCCTCGGCTGCCGCGGCATCGAAGCCGGTCGTGCGCACCGTGATCACCTTGACCGCGTCGCCGCTCTGCACGGTCGCGATCGCGTTGCCGGCGTAGATGGGGCGCTCGAAGGTGTCGGGCGAGATCACCTTCGCGACATCGCTGAGCTGCGCCACGTCGAGCAGTGCTGCAACCCGGGGCGCGACGTTCTTGCCATGTGCGGTCGCGGGGAACAGCACATGACCGTAATCGCCGCCCTTCACGATGGCGAGCACCTGCGCGGCGACGTTTTCGCCGAGCTGCTCCTTCAGGCTGTCGGCATCGGCGTGCAAGACCTTGGCGACGCCGGCGATCTTCGCGGCGGCCTGCGCTGCGGCGCCGGCGTTCGAGCCCGCGATCAGCACGTGCACATCGCCCCCGATCGCGGCAGCCGCGCTCACGGTGTTGAGGGTCGCACCCTTGAGGGTGCCGTGGTCGTGTTCGGCGACGACGAGGACTGCAGCCATGATCAGATCACCTTCGCTTCGTTTTTCAGCTTGTCGACCAGCGTCGCGACGTCGGGCACCATGACGCCAGCGCCGCGTTTGGGCGGCTCACTGACCTTGAGCGTCTTGATGCGCGGCGTCACGTCGACGCCCAGGTCGGCCGGCTTCAGCACCTCGAGCGGCTTCTTCTTGGCCTTCATGATGTTGGGCAGCGTGACGTAGCGCGGCTCGTTCAGCCGCAGGTCGGTCGTGATCACCGCGGGCAGGTTCAGGTTCACGGTTTCGAAGCCGCCGTCGACCTCACGCGTGACCGAGACCGTGCCGTCGGCCAGCTCGACCTTGCTCGCGAACGTGCCCTGAGGCCAGCCTGCGAGCGCCGCCAGCATCTGGCCGGTCTGGTTGCTGTCGTCGTCGATCGCCTGCTTGCCGAGGATCACGAGCTGCGGCTGCTCCTTGTCGGCGATCGCCTTCAGCAGCTTGGCGACCGCCAGCGGCTGCAGCTCCTCGCTCGTCTCGACCAGGATCGCGCGGTCGGCGCCGATCGCCATCGCGGTGCGCAGCGTTTCCTGGCACTGCATGACACCGCAGGAGACGGCGATGACCTCGGTGGCAACGCCCTTCTCGCGCAGCCGCACCGCCTCCTCGACGGCAATCTCGTCGAAGGGATTCATGCTCATCTTGACGTTGGCGATGTCCACGCCGCTGCCGTCGGACTTGACGCGCACCTTGACGTTGTAGTCGACGACGCGCTTGACCGGCACCAGAATCTTCATCGGAACTTGCTCCTGCGGTTTTTTGCGTGTTCGATCGGGGATCGTGAAATCGATTCTAGGCAGCGCCGCCGACGCGGCGAATCCCGTTCGTCGCTCGCGCCGGCCGACCGCCGGGGCCGATCCGCTTGCGAAGTCATTCTAGACAAAAAAGAACGATCGTTCGATTTTCGCGGCACCGTCAGGCTGGCATCGGGTTGGCGTCGGCCGCCAGCGCGGCACGTTCACCGCGCGCGACGTCGACCCGCCGCAACAGCACGAGCCCGATGACGAAAAACACGCCGGTCGACAGGATCGCGAGGCGGTGGTTGCCGCCGGTCACCAGCGTCACGAGGCCGTAGGTGACCGGGCCGACGATGGCCGACAGCCGGGTCGCGAACGCCCACAGCCCGAAGAACTCCGCGCGCTGCCGCTCGGGCGCGAACAAGGCCGCGAGCGCCCGCCCGGCGGACTGGCTCGAGCCCATGCACAGCCCGGCGATGAGCGCCGCGGCCCAGAACAGGGCCGCACTGGTGGCGAGCACCGCGAGCACCGTCATCACGATCCAGCCCACCAGCGTCACGGCCAGCGCACGCCGGTGGCCGATGCGGTCCTGCCAGTAGCCGAAGCCGAAGGCGCCGAGCGCGGCAGCGATGTTGACGAGGAAGATCAACATCATCGTCTGCACCTGCTTGAAGCCGAGCACCTGCTCGGCGTACACCGCGGCCAGCGCAATGACGACCGCGATGCCGGCCTGGTACGCCACCGCACAGGCCATCAGCCAGACAAAATCGCGGTACCGCTGCGCCTCGCGCCAGGTGCCTCGCAGGCGGGAGAACGACGCCCGCACGCCACCCGTCGCGACCGATCGCGGTTGCGGCATCGCGCGCTCCTTCAGCAGCGCGAAGGTGGCGAGCGATGCCACCGCGTAGACCGTCGCGGTGATGACCATCGTGACCGGCACGAAGCGGCTCGCCGGAATGCCCTGCCCCTGGGCCCACAACACGTAGCCGAGGCTCAGCCCGAGCGTCAACATGCCGCCGAAGTATCCGAAACTCCAGCCCCAGCCAGACACGCGCCCCAGCGCGTCGCGCCGTGCGAGTTCGGGCAGGAAGGCCGCAATCAGCGCCTCGCCGTACGAGTAGCACAGGTTGGAGATGACGACCGCCGCCACCGCCAGCGCCAGGTCCCCCGGCCCGGCGAACGCCAGCGCCGCCGTCGAGACGACGCAGGCGATCGTCGTGAACCCCAGCAGGCGCTTCTTCGCGGCCCGCAGGTCGGCGTAGGCACCGAGGGTGGGCATCGTGAACATCACGATCGCGCTCGACAGCGCGAGCGTCAGCGTCCATGCCAGCGTCGCCCAGGGCGCGTTGCCGGCGACGACGCTGACGAAATAGGCGTTGAACACCGCCGTCAGCACGACGGTCGTGTAGCCCGAGTTGGCGAAGTCGTACATCGCCCAGCCGAACACTTCGCGCTTGGCGACGCCCGGGTTCAGCGAGGATTGTGCGAACAAGGCCATGCGGAGCTTTCGTCGTCGTCGTCGTTGTTGTCGGCGAAGCCACGCCGCCATTGCGGGTCAGCGCGGGGGTCCGCCCAAGCGCGCGTCAGGCCTGGCCGGCGGCACCCTCAGGAGCACATCGCGAAGGGGCTGGTGCGCGGGACGGGACTCGAACCCGTACGCCTTGCCGGCTGCGGGTTTTAAGCCCGCTACGTCTACCCGTTCCGTCACCCGCGCCGTGCGCAGGATCATAACGGCGCGGCCCGGGCGCGAGCACTGGTCGCCGTCGCGTCAACGGCTCAGATCGAAATGAAGGTGGCGGTCGGTGTCGGGTCCGAATACAACAGCGTTGGCCATGCTCAGCCGCCGCCTGTCAAGCCTGCCGCACCCGCGCACCTCTGATCACAACGATCCTGCGCGTAATCCCACGCACTGAAGCGCACCTCTGCCGCATCGCGGGCGATGATGAACGGATCGTCACCGAACATCTGGTAATGCGACAAGAGCTTCGCAGCGTCACCCTTGCCTTCGGCCGACTCCGACTCGTCGAGGCTCACTTCGACGATCTGGCGGCAGCGCGCCAGTGCTTCCTCGATGGTTGCGAACGTGCCGGCGTGCCACCGCGAGTCGCTGTCCTGGTAATGGAAATTGTCGTCCACCATCACGTCGTAGGGCATGTGCCTCTCCTCCTTTCGAAATCTGGTCGTAGACCAGGAGGCTTCAGCGGAACTCGGAGCGACACGCAACAGAACCCTTGGCGGTAGCTTCAGACCGACTGATCACCTTGGACTCGCTTTTTATCAAGCAGAAGGCGGGACTTGATCTGACGCGACTTGATGTCTGCCGGTAGCAGCCCCAGAAACTTGATGCCGTCACCAAGCGCCGCCAGTTCCTCGGGGCTCGCCGGGTCCTCGGCAGCGCCCTTCGAAAGTCGCGGGTCGAGCCTGAAGTCCACGCCCAGGCCGTCGAACCGGTGCGCCCCCACTGACCGCCGGGCGAGCATGTGGGTCCGGTTGGCCACACTGCCGCAATAGCGCCACAGCCGGAATCGGCCGCTCGACGTCGTCTGCACCTGCGCGTCGGCGGCAGGCATCTCATCACGCATCGCATCAAGCGCTGATCTCGCCCGCCGGGACAACTCCCCTCCGCCGACGCCGCCTTCCGTCAGTACGTTCCGGATCGACACTGCCAAGTCGGCACTCATGTCGCGGCCCCCTCCGGTCCAGCGCGCCTGCCCACCGCCCTTGGCAGGCTCCAGCCAGACCTGACGCCGCCGCCAATCGACTTCACGCACTCGCCAAGGGTGCCCTGCCAGCAGGACCACAATCGCCTCACCCTGGCCGGCCAGGACCGCCGGATCCAGGTAACCGATCTCCGCGGCCCCGTGCCGTGCGGTCAGCAGCGCGGCTCCGCTGAAAGTCGCCATCAGGTCGCGGTAATGACCGCCGCCGAACTCACGCTCGGCCACCGGACCGATCTGCATCGGATCGGCCGCGTCACCCGAGAGATAGCCGGTGTGGACCAGATGCGCCACCAGGCGCTCGGCATTGTCTGCAGGGAGCTCCGGGAACGAATGAGCGAGCCCGTTCCGCAGCGCAGGCAAGGTCGTCTGGCCCGCCTCCAGTGTCATCAGCAACGCCTGCTGCGCGACGACGTTCCACGGTTCCGGCGGCGACACAGGGCCTCGACCCAGCCCCGCGACCAGAGATCGACGATTCCCAGCGCGTTTATAAGTGCGCTGTCGGTGGTGGCCAGGAACAGGCAATATCGCCGGCTGCCCGTTCGGCGGCCGCTGCGTCCCATGCGCTGAAGAAGCGATCCCACGGTCGCCGGTGCATCGATCTGGATCACCCGGTCGAGGTCGCCGACGTCGATGCCCAGCTCCAGCGTCGACGTGGCCACGATCACGTGCACGCGCTCGGGGATGGAGATCAGATCGCGGATGAACGGCATCTCGGTCCTTGTCAGCGCGGGGCGCCGTCGTCGTCGCGGAAGAATCCCTCGGCCACGATCGCCTCGATGCGTGCGATCTGCTCTGGATTCAGCAGGCTCAGTTCGGGCGCGTTGCGGCGCCGCTCGGGCATGCGTCCGTTGTTCTGTCGGATCCACTGGATCAGCAGATTGATCGTCCGGTTGGGCAGGTCGAACTCGTGGTCGATCCGCTCGAGCGCCTTGTCATAGGCCTCGATGAACACCGTCTCGTCGATGAGCGATTGTGCCAGCGCCGCTTCCGCGCAGGTCGTCACAAAGGCCGCTGCCGCATCGCCGTCCCAATGCGCGTAGACCATCGGCGACGAGCGGAAGTCGAACCGGAACTCGTTGTCGGCGATGAAGCTCACGTCCCACAAGGCGCGGGCCGGCTTGCTGAACGCCTCCAGCGCCGCCAGGTAGTCCTTCTCGTTGCGCTTCATCGCCACCGACAGCGGCAGGATCGCCGGGTTGTCGCCGACCGTCGGCAAGGCGCCGCCGAAGTTCAGGCACTGGTGCGCCAGCAGGCGCGACAGGCGCCCGTTGCCGTCCATGAACGGGTGGACGAACACGAACCCGAAACTGACCAGCGCCGCCTTCACCAGTGGCGGCACGTCACCGTCGGTGCTGTTGGCCATCTGGATCAGGCCCGCCATCAACGCATCGACCTCGTCCGGCGGGGGCGGCATGTAGCGCACCGCGAGTGCGCCGTGCCCGCCCCGCTGCAACCAGTTCTGCTGGCCGCGGAACGCCACCTCCCGCTTCAGGTTGCTGGTGACCACGACGTTCTGCAGTTCGACCAGGTAGTCCTCGGTCAGCGCCCTGCGGTCGCGCAGGTGTTGCATCGCGCTCAGGAACGCGCGCTCCTTGTCGGGCGACGGCGCCTCGTTCTCGATCGCGTAGGAGTCGCGCGTCTCGCTGAGGTACGCCCAGCTCATCACCCGGTCGACGACCTCGGCGTTCGCCGGATCGGCAACCCAGCCGTGCAGCCGGCCCAGCACGTCGCGGCCGCGGCGCTCCAGCGCAGGGTCCTTGCGGACGACCGGGCAGAAAGCGTACGGGCCGATGCCGTTGAAGTTGACGCGGAACTTGCTGCTACGCTCCCACCGCGGGCCGGTGTAGTAGGCCTCGCGATCGAACAGGTCGAGATAGTTGCCGCCCGTCGTGTCCCACGGCAACGGAAGCTCGCGCCCGTTGGCCTTTTCCCAGATGAACGCGGCCCGGCGCAGATAGCCGCCCGTGCGCTGCGCCACCAGGCCCTGCGCCAGCTGGTCAGCCGGCACCAGCTTCATCGCCTCGTGCAGGATCGCCAGCCGCATCGTCTCGTGTTTCAGCGCGAACAACGCGTGGTCCAGAATCGACGCGCCGTCGACCGGCGCCACATGGCTCGGCACGGCCAGCAGGTCGGGCCTCTCCTCTATTCGCGTGACCGGCCGCACCTGTGCCGGGCGGCCAAGTGGCGGCATCCGCAGCGGGATGCGCGACAGGAGGAACTCGTACCCGATCATCGGCTGCAATGTTTCCTTTTACGGAAGCACAGATTTCTTTTAAGAACGCCGGTTCGCCAAGGTTTTCATGTACGGGCCCGCCGCGGCCGGCCGCGCCGCCCGGCCGGGGCCTCGGGTTTCCACTCCAGCAAGTGCCAACCCCGGTCGTCTGCAGCAAACGCGTGGAGTTCGTCGGCGATGACGACCTGCAGGTCCAAACATTGCGGTCGGGATGCCGGCCGGCGCGCACCTCGAACCTACCTCAGAACCACCTCAAGACACGATCGGTGAGCTCAAGGTGACGGACACCACCAGAAGCCTGGACCCCTGCAAAATCCAACGGAGTCAATCCGTTGGCATTTCGCCGCTGACCTGATGTGACCGCATAAGGTGGAGGCGCGACCCAGAGTCGAACTGGGCTGGACGGATTTGCAATCCGTTGCATAACCGCTTTGCTATCGCGCCGTGGATCCTGAATGCCAGCCCAAGTGGTCGGGCCGACATTGTGGCAAGAAAAAGGGAAGCGCGTGCTTCCCTTCTTCGTCAGATCCTGGAGCGGGAAACGAGGCTCGAACTCGCGACCTCAACCTTGGCAAGGTTGCGCT
>JBDTUO010000136.1:0-7163 GCA_040007675.1 Rubrivivax sp. | reverse complement strand
CTCGGCGCCGTCGGCCAGGCGCTGCTGGGGGGCGATGCCGCGCGCGCGCGGGCGCTGGCCGAACGGCTCGCGGCGTTGTTCCCGGGCCGCTTCTACCTCGAGCTGCAGCGGGCCGGGCTGCCGACCCATGAGGCACACGTGCGCGCCGCGGTGCCGCTGGCGGCCGCGCTGCGCTTGCCGGTCGTCGCGACGCACCCGGTGCAGTTCCTAGAGCCCGACGACTTCGACGCCCACGAAGCGCGGGTCTGCGTCGCCGAGGGCGAGCTGCTCGCGAACCCGAAGCGGGTGCGCCGATTCACGCGCGAGCAGTGGTTCGTGCCGGCCGCCGAGATGGTGCGCCGCTTCGCCGACGTGCCGAGCGCGCTCGCCAACACGGTGCAGATCGCGCGCCGCTGCAACCTCGAGCTGACGCTGGGGCAGCCGCAGTTGCCTGACTTCCCGATCCCCGATGGACAGCCGATCGAGGCCTACTTCCGCCATGCGTCGCGTGCGGGCCTGGAAAAGCGCCTGCTGCAACTCTTTCCGGACGGCGCGGCGCGGGAGCAGGAGCGCGCGCGCTACGCCGAGCGGCTCGAATTCGAGATCGAGACCATCCTGAAGATGGGTTTCCCGGGCTACTTCCTGATCGTGTCCGACTTCATCACCTGGGCCAAGGCGCACGGCTGCCCGGTCGGCCCGGGCCGCGGCTCTGGCGCCGGCTCGCTGGTGGCGTACTCGTTGTCGATCACCGACCTCGATCCGCTGCGCTACCAGTTGCTGTTCGAGCGCTTCCTGAACCCGGAGCGGGTGTCGATGCCCGACTTCGACATCGACTTCTGCCAGGCCAACCGCGAACGCGTCATCGACTACGTCAAGGACAAGTACGGGCGCGACGCGGTGAGCCAGATCGCGACCTTCGGCACGATGGCGGCGAAAGCCGCGCTGCGCGACATCGGCCGCGTGCTCGGCATGGGCTACGGCCACGTGGACTCGATTGCCAAGCTGATCCCGGCGCCGCCCGGCAAGACGGTGACGCTGGCGAAGCTGCCGGACGTGCTGGACAGCGGGTTGATCTACGCACGCAAGGAAGCGCCCGAACTCGAGCAACGCGAGGCCGCCGACGAGGAGGTGGCCGAACTGCTGGCGCTGGCCACGCGCGTCGAGGGCATCGTGCGCAACATCGGCATGCACGCCGGCGGCGTGCTGATCGCGCCCGGCAAGATCACCGACTTCTGCCCGCTGTACCAGCAACCGGGCAGCGACAGTGCGGTCAGCCAGTTCGACAAGGACGACGTGGAGGCGATCGGACTCGTCAAGTTCGACTTCCTGGGGCTGGCGACGCTGACGATCCTGGAGCTGGCGAAGGACTTGATCGTCGCGCGTCGGCCCGGCCGCGCGGACTTCGCCTACGAGACGCTGCCGCTCGACGATCCGCGTGTCTACAAGCTCTTCAGCGACGGACTGACCGAGGCGGTGTTCCAGTTCGAGTCGCGTGGCATGCAGGGCATGCTGCGCGACGCGCGGCCGACGCGGCTGGAGGATCTGATCGCGCTGAATGCGATGTTCCGCCCCGGCCCGATGGAGAACATCCCGAGCTTCTGCGCCCGCAAGAACGGCAAGGAGGAGGTGAGTTTTCCGCACCCGCTGCTGGCGCCGGTGCTGTCGGAGACCTACGGCATCTTCGTCTACCAGGAACAGGTGATGCAGGCCGCGCAGGTGCTGGGCGGCTACTCGCTCGGCGGTGCAGACCTGCTGCGCCGCGCGATGGGCAAGAAGAAGGCCGAGGAGATGGCCAGGCAGCGCGAGATCTTCCGCGCCGGCGCGGCCAGGCAGGACATCGGCGCCGCGAAGGCCGACGAAGTGTTCGACCTGATGGAGAAATTCGCCGGCTATGGCTTCAACAAGAGCCACGCCGCCGCGTATTCGCTGCTCGCGTACCACACGGCCTGGATCAAGGTGCACTGCACGGCGGAGTTCTATGCCGCCAACATGTCGATCGAGGCCGACGACACCGACAAGCTGAAAGTGCTGCTGAAAGACGCCAAGCTGTTCGGCGTTCACTTCGAGCCACCCGATGTCAACCGCGGCGCGCACCGCTTCGCGCCGGTGTCCGACACGCTGATCCGTTACGGCCTCGGTGCGGTCAAGGGCACCGGCACGGGCGCGATCGAGGCGATCGTCGCCGCGCGCGAAGGCGCCGACGGCGGTGGTGGCGGCCCGTTCCGCAGCCTCTTCGATTTCTGCGCCCGCATCGACCGGCGCGCGGTCAACAAGCGCGCCGTCGAGGCGCTGGTCAAGGCCGGGGCCCTCGACGCGCTGCACCCCGACCGCCACGAGGGGCGGGCCGCACTGCAGGCCAGCATCGGACTCGGGTTCGACTGGGCCGACGCGCAGGAGGCGAACGTGATGCAGGGCGGCCTGTTCGACTTCGGCCACGACGGCGAGGTCTCGCACGCGGCCAGCCACCAGGAGCCGGCGCTCGTCGCCGCGCCGGCGTGGAGCATCCGCGAGCGGCTGATGAACGAGAAGGCCGCGCTCGGGTTCTTTCTGTCCGGCCACTTGTTCGATCAGCACGCCACGGAAGTGAGGCGCTTCGCGCGCCGCGCGATTGCCGACCTCTGCGAAGCGCGCGAACCGCAGCTGGTCGCCGGCATCGTCGGCGAGATGCGCGTCGTCAACGGCCACCGCGGCCGGGTTGCGATCTTCAAGCTCGACGACGGCAGCGAAGGGATCGAGGCGGTGGTCGGCGAGGACCTGCTCGACGCCCAGCGGGAGTTGCTGCGCGAGGACGAGTTGCTGATCGTGCAGGGGCGCGTGCAGCCCGACCGCTTTGCCGGCGGGCTGCGCCTTAACGTGGCGCAGGTCTGGGACCTGGCCGCGGCGCGCGCGCGCTTCGGTCGCTTCCTCACGGTCGCGCTGCAGGGCGGGCCGCCGCCGGTTGCCGACCTCGTGCGCACGTGGCCGGCGCGACGGCTGGAGACCGAAGCCGGTGACATCGTTCACGGCCTGGCGGTGCGGCTGCACCTTCAGCGCGCGACCGCGTGTGCCGATATCGATCTGGGTGATGAGGCCCGCTTCTGGCCGAGCGAAGAAGCGCTGCAGCGTTGGCGCACGCTCGCCGGCGACGGACGGGCCGAAATCATCTACGACGCCTCCTCCGCGTAAACCTTTGTGACGCCGCCAACCTGGCGGCCACCCGGGCCGTTGGGAGGCGATCCCCGGCCTGGCGCAAGGAGACTTCCGTGCCTGTACAGCAATCCACTATTCGTACCGAGACGGGCCGGCGTTCCGCCGCCGTCGCCGCCGCCGCGGCCTTGATCACAGGCTTGGCCGCGCTCGCGGGGCCCGCCACGGCGGCCAACGTCGGCGTCTCGATCGCGATCAGCGAGCCCGGCCTCTACGGGCGGGTCGACATCGGCCGCTTTCCGCAGCCGGCGGTCTTCGTCGCACAGCCGGTGCTGATCGCGCCACCGCGGGTGGTCGTCGCGCGGCCGGAACCGATCTACATGTGGGTGCCACCGGGTCACCGCCGCCAGTGGTCAAGCTACTGCGGCCAGTACCGCGCCTGCGGCAGCCCGGTCGTCTTCGTGCGCGACGACTGGTACGACGCCCACGTTCGCCCGCATGGCCATGGCCGCGGCCACAATAAACATCGCGGCGACGACCGCGGCCATGACCGTGGGCACGACGACGACCGACGCCCCGGCCGGGGGCACGACCACCGGCGCGGCGGCTGAGCGACCCTCCCGCCTGAGGTTGGCGCCCGCTACAGTGCGGGCGCATGCACGAAACCCCGCTCACCGGACTGATCCTCAGCGGCGGCGGCGCGCGCGCCGCGTACCAGGTCGGCGTACTGCAGGCGCTGAGTGCGCAGCGGCGTGACGCCGGCGCAGACCAACCCTCGCGCAACCCCTTCGGCATCATCTGCGGCACCTCCGCCGGCGCCGTCAACGCCGCCGCGCTGGCGTGTCACGCCGATCACTTCGATGGCGCGGTGGAGCGGCTGGCCGGCTTGTGGTCGTCGCTGCGCGCCGAGCAGGTCTATCGGTCGGACCCGATCGGCGTGCTGCGCAGCGGCGCGCAGTGGCTGACGATGTTGTCGGTCGGCTGGGTGCTCGCCCGCTGGCGCCGAGCGCGGCCGCGCTCATTGCTCGACAACACACCCCTCGCCGCGCTGCTGGCGCAGCTGGTCGACCTCGAGCGGCTGCCGCAGATGCTGGCCCAGCGCCACCTGCAGGCACTCGCGGTCAGTGCGTCGAGCTACACCACCGGCGAACACGTGACCTTCTACGACTCGGCGGCGGCGGTCGCGTCGTTCCACCGTTCGCAGCGGCTCGCGGTGCCTTCTCGACTGACCGCGGCTCACCTGCTCGCGTCTTCGGCGATCCCGTTCGTGTTCCCCGCGCAGTGGCTCGAGCAGGGCCCACAGACCGGCTGGTACGGGGACGGTTCCATGCGCCAGGTCTCGCCCGTCTCGCCGGCCATCCACCTCGGCGCCCAACGCGTGTTGATCGTCGGCGTCGGGCGCCTGCAGGAGCCGCCCGGGCGCGTCGTGCGCGACGCCGGCTATCCCTCGCTGGCGCAGATCGGTGGCCACGCGCTGTCGAGCATCTTTCTCGACGGGCTGTCGGTCGACGTCGAGCGCATGCAGCGCATCAACCGCACACTCGAGTTGATGACTCCCGAGCAGCGGCTGCACACGCCGCTGCGGCCGGTGCAATCGCTGGTGATCGCACCCAGCCAGCGGCTGGACGACATTGCCGCGCGCCACCAAGGGGCGCTGCCGGGCCCGGTGCGGGCGCTGTTGCGGGGCGTCGGCTCGTCCAGTCGGCCCGGCGATCCGCAGGGCGCCGTGCTCGCGAGCTACCTCCTGTTCGAGGCGCCGTTCACGCGCGAGCTGATGGCGCTGGGGGCGGCCGACACGCACGCACGCCGCGACGAGGTCGCGGCGTTCTTCGGTTGGCGCTGAGCGCGCCCACCGGCAGCAGCTTCAGCCGGCTCGCATCACTTTCGAGACGCGGCGGCCGGCGCCTTGGCCGCGGGGGCAACCACTGTCGAGAGGGGCGCCTTGTACTCCGCGCTGGCGACGGTCAGGCCGCCCTTGGACAGGCGCGCGGCGCTTGCCGGGCCGACCCCCTGCACGCGCTGGATCATGTCGGGCCAGTCCTTGAACGGTGCCTTCTGACGCTCGGCGAGGATGCGGCCCGACAGCGCGGGACCGACGCCCGCCACGGTCTCGAGTTCGGTCTTGCTGGCCTTGTTGGCATCGGCGGCGGCGAAAGCGCCGAGCGACGCGGCGGCGAGGAGGGTGGCGATCAGGGTACGGATCATGGTGAGCTCCTTGGGTGTCAACGCTGACTGCCCGGCGCCGGATGCGACGGGCTGGGGTGCATTGTTCGGAGCACGCGCTCGCTTGACGATCGCCATCAGGTCGGCCGACCTGCGGGGGCCCCCGTTCGATGGAGGCGGGAGGAGGTCAGGCGCCGGTCCGGGCCCGGCCAGCGCTGTCACGAAGCGGCGCGGCGCTTCACTCGGTCCAGTGCTGTGCGACCCAGGCGGCGGGCAACATGTGGCGCCAGCGCCGGTTGCGGCGCCCGGCCAGCGCATCCGGCGGGTTGACCTCGCCGTGGAAGATGACGATGCGGGTGCCGGGTGGGACGGTCGGCGCGCGCCAGTAGTTGCTCGGCCAGCGCGGGATGCAGTGGTACTTGAAGCTGCGGCACCAGCCGGCAGGCCAGTAATGCAGCTTGCCCTGGGCGTGCAAGGCGTGCGACAGGTACTCCTGCTCGTTGCGGTGCTGCGCCCGCACTTCGGCCTGATGCTCGACGAAGTGCTGCAGCACGTCCACGTGCGCGCCGATCTCGAAGCGGTAGACCGACGAGTTGCCGGTCACGCGCCACGGCCGCTTCCAGTCCTTGATGATCAGGAAGTCGCCCGGCGCCTCGAAGAACGGCGTGACGTCGCCGACGATCACGACGTCGAGGTCCATGAACAGCGCGCGGCCGCGCAGGCCGTGCAGGTCGGCCGTGAACGTGGTCAGCTTCGGCCAGCCGCGGTCGGCGCCGGGCGCGAGGTCGAGCGATGGCAGCGGCAGACACTCCACGTCGTCGTGCACACCGCGTGCGTCGTCGGTCAGGCAGACGAAACGCGCCGGTCCGGCCAGGTGGCGCCGCACCATTGCGTGCAGCCGGTTCACGTACTCCGGCCCGTACTTCGTGCCCCACTTCATGCACAGCACGGTGCGATCGGCGCCCACTGGACTACCTTCGGGCTGCGCCCTTCGAGATTCCCCCTTGGGGCGGTCCGGCGGACTCACTGGACTGCCTTCGGGCTGCGCCCTTCGGTCGCCCTTGGGGCGGCCCGGCGGGCTCACTGGACTGCCTTCGGGCTGCGCCCTTCGGTATTCGCCCTTGGGGCGGCCCGGCGGGCTCATGTGCTCTCCTGCCGCCGCGGCGGAAAGGTGTCCCAGCCCTGGCATCCGGGGCATTGCCAGAAGTGGTGCTGGGCCTCGAAACCGCAGGCGGCGCAGCGGTAGCGCTGCAACCGCAGCGCCGTGCGCTGGACCGCGGCGTACAGCTGCGGTCGGGTGTCGGGACGCCATTGCGCCGGGTCGAGTTCGAGCACCCGCGCGGCCGCGTCGAGGTCGCCCCGACGCCCCAGGTGATCCAGTCGTCGCGCCGTGGCGCCGGGGGTCGACCCCGTTGCAGTGTCCAGGGCTTCCAGCGCCGTCAGCAGCTCGGCGCGCGGATCGGCCGCATAGACGGCCTGAAGCGCCACCCGCGCGGCGTCGAGCCGGTGCGCGTCGATCGCGGCCTGCGCGTAGGCCGGCGCGGTGAGGGCAAAGAGGGCGGGGTCCCGCAGGCGCACACGGTCCCAGGCGGCCAGCGCACCCGCAGCATCGCCGGCGCGCGCGGCACGTTCGCCGGCGAGCATCAGCGGCCGCGGCGCGTCGGGCGCCGCGCGCTGGGCGGCGGCAAGCGCCTGCGCGGCCGCGTCTGCGCGACCATCGGCGTCGGCCTCGAGCGCGATCTCGCAGTGGTAGTGCGCGATCCGTTGCGCGAACGATCCGCTGCCGGCCTGTTCGAGCGCGAGGGCGACCGCCATCGCCGCCGGCCAGTCGCGCGAACGTTCATGCAGCGACAGCAGGGCCAGGCGCGCCTCGGTCTCGAAGTGGGTGCCGTGCA
>JBDTUO010000135.1:0-7173 GCA_040007675.1 Rubrivivax sp. | reverse complement strand
GAGGCGGCGCGCGCCGCGGTCGGCGATGCGCCGACGCTCGACGATGCGCGCATTGCGGCCGCGCTGCCGCCGCCCCTGCGCCCGGCGTGGGGCGACGCCACGACGACCATCGAGGCCGGTGGCATGGCAACCGCCGAGGCCGGCGGATGGCGGCTGCGGCGCACTGCCGGCCCGCCGCGTGTCGCGGTGATCTGGCAACCCGGCGGGGACGGTGCGGTCGACGCCGGCGAGCAGGCCTCGCTCGCCTATTCGGTCTCGCACGACCTGCGTGCGCCGATCCGCGTCGTCGAGGGCTTCACGCGCATCGTCAAGGAGGACTACGGCGGCGCGCTCGACCGTGTCGCCAACGACCACCTGGACCGCGTGCTCGGTGCAGCCGCGCGCATGAACCAGATGATCGACGCCATGCTGACGCTGGCGCGCCTGTCGAGCCAGCCGCTGGCACGCCAGCCGGTCGATCTGTCGCAGCTGTCGGGCTACGTGATCGACGAGCTGCGCCGCAGTGCACCGGAGCGCCGGGTCGACATCGACATCGATCCGGGACTGCGCGTGCACGGCGATCCGACGCTGCTGCGGCTGGTGCTCGAGAACCTGCTCGGCAACGCGTGGAAATACACCGCGCAGCGCCCGCAGGCGCGGATCGTGTTCGCGCGCGAACGGCAGGACGGCCGCGCGGTGTTCGTCGTGCGCGACAACGGCGCCGGCTTCGACATGCGCTCGGCCGACCGGCTGTTCGGCTTGTTCCAGCGCCTGCACAGCGCGAGCGAGTTTCCGGGCACCGGCGTCGGGCTGGCGTCGGTGCGCCGCATCGTGCAGCGCCACGGCGGCCAGATCTGGGCCGACGGCGAACCGGGCCGCGGCGCGGCCTTCCACTTCACGCTGCGCGAGTGAGCGACGACTGACGCGCGCCGCGGCGCGCGTCAGTCGCCGCTCGAGCCGGCGAGTTCCTCGACCGCACCGACCAGCCGCTCGGCCTGCGCCGTGACGCTGAGACCCTTGTCGCGCGCCAGCGCGTCGAGCCGCTGCGCCGCCTGGCGGCGCGTCAGCGAGTGCCGATGCATCAGGATGCCGAGCGCGAGCGAACGCAGGTCCGTTGCCGCGGCGGCGACCGCAATCGGCGCCGACGGCAGCCGAACCGCCACGCCATCGTCGGCCGGTGCATGTGCGCCGGCGCCGGCATCGCGCAGGCGCGCAAACACGCCGTCGACAGTCGGCACGATCTGGCCGACATCGAGCGGCTTGACCAGGTAGGCCAGCGCACCGAGCGCCTCGACCTTGGCGCGGGTTTCGGCGTCGGCAAACGCGGACAGGAACATGAACGGCACCCGCGCGACGTCGCGCAGGTACTCGGCGACATCGAACCCGCTCTTGCCTTCCATGCGGATGTCGAGCAGCGCGAGCGCCGGGTGGTGGCTGCGCGCGAGCAGGATCGCGTCGTCGCCGTTGTCGGCGTCGATCACCTCGTAGCCCGCCTGCGCGAGGCCGTGGGTGACGGTCGCGAGCACCAGCCGGTCGTCGTCGACGACCAGGATCCGCCCCTTGGCGCCGGGTGGCGGCGCCGGGTTCGCGGCAACGGTGTGGCTCATGCGCCGGACTCCTGTCGCATCGACGCCGGCATTGTCGCCGACGAAACGTCGCTGCTGCTGCGCACGCTCGGTGGCCACAGCGTGACGCGGGTGCGCACCTCGCTGCCGACCTGGTCGAGCTGCAGCGTGGCGCTGCGGCGCGGCAGCAGCGCGCGCACCAGCCCCAGTCCGCTGACGCCCCCCGGGAAGCGCGCGAGGTCGAAGTCGTCGGGCAGCCGTCCGGGCTGGTGCAGCTCGACCCGCGCGGCGTCGCCGTCGGCCCTCAAAGTGCAGCGCACCGCTGCGCTGCCGCTGCCGTGCTTGACGGCGTTGGTCAGCAACTCGTTGATGGTCAGCGCGATCGGGATCGATTCGGCTTCCGGCAGCACAAAGTCGGCACCGTCCGGCGCACCGTCGAACTCGATCGTGCGCCCGAAGGTGCGCTGCACCGACTGCGCGATCGCCTCGACCACGCGCGCCAGCCGCAGCGGGCCTCCGCTGCCGACCTGCAGACCGTAGACCTGCGCGATCGCCTGCACCTGACCCACCGCCTCGCTCAACGCAGGTGCGATCTCGGGGTGACGCCCCGCAAATTGCTGCAGCAGCCCCGCCACCCCCTGCAGGTTGTTCTTGATGCGGTGGTGCACCTCGCGCACCAGCACCTCGCGCTGCGTGATCGCCGCCTGCAGCCGGGCCTGGTCAGCGGCACGTTGCTCGGTGACGTCGCTCGCCACCAGCAGCAGTTGGGGCGGCCCCGAGCCGGTGGCAGGCAGGCGCACCAGCCGCGTGTCCCACAGCCGCTCCGGCGCGTCGCCGCGTGCGCCCTGCCCGCTGCCCTGGCGCAGTTCGACGCGCTGCGGTGCATCGGCGTCGGCGAGCAGCGCGTCCAGCGCGACCGCGAGCCCCGGCGGCGGCGCGTCCAGCAAGGCCTCGGCGGTCTGGTTGACCTGCAGTACCTCGCGCGTGACGCCATCGAGCAAGGCGATCGCAAGCGGCGCGGTCTCGATCACGCGCTGCAGCGAGGCGCGCGCCTGCGCGATCGAGATCTCCGCCTGGCGCCGGCGTTCGATGTCGAGCAGCGCGAAGGTCAGCTGCACACCCGCCTCGTCGCGCCCGGTGACGACGGCGTTGCCGACGACCCAGAACTCACGGCCGTCGCGGGCGCGCAGCCGGCACTCGAAGGTCTCCGACTGCCCTTCGGCGAGCCGCTGCAGGTAGTCGGTGCGGCGCAGGGGATGGTCCGCCTCCGCGGTCGCGACGGTGGAGATCGGCTCGCCGACGAAGTCGGCCAGCTCGCCGCCGAACATGCGGCGCGCAGAGCGGTTCATCCAGTCGATCGCACCCTGTTCGCCGACCGTGACGATGCCGACCAGCACCGAATCCAGCACCGCGCGCGTGCGCCCGGTCTGGCGCACCAGCGATTCGCGCGCGCGCTGGCGCTCGTCGACGTCGACGAAGGAGCAGACGGTGCCGGCTTCCGGGTGCGCGACATCGACCGGGCGCGCACCGACCTGTACCCAGCGCAGGCTGCCGTCACGGCGGCGCAGGCGCCGCTCGCCGACAAAGCGGCCGTCACGACGCAACCCCTGTTGCAGCGCGGCCTCGAAGTCGACGCAGTCGCGTGCCGACGCGTGCAGCTCGGCGGTGTCGAGCGCCGTGAGTTCGGGTGTCGAGTACCCGGTCAGCACCGACATCGCCTGGTTCGCGCGCTCGATGCGGGCGCCGCGCTGGTAGACGATGCCGACCTCCGACAGGTTGAAGGTCAGCTCGCGCTCGCGCAGCAACTGTTCGAGCTCGGCCTGCTGAGCCTTCAGCCGCGTGATGTCGGTCAGCACCGCGACCGCCTCGGCGCCCGCCTCGTCAGAGGGCGCCGGGCGCAGCGACAGCGTGTACCAGCGGGCGTCGCCGCGACCGGGCTCGAAACGCAGTTCGGCTTCGAACTCCTGGCCCGCGTGCACCGCGGCCGACGCCCCCTCGTGCACGCTGCGCGCACTGGCGTCGAGCACGAAGGCCTGGGCCAGCGTGCTGCCAGCGCCAGCGCCGGCGGGCAAGCCGAGCATGCGTTCGAAGCGGCGATTGCAGCGCACGACGCGCGGGACGGCGGGCAGCGCGCCATCGGTGCGGCGCGAATCGGGGTCGGCCGCGGCGCGCAGATAGGCCACGCCGACGGTCGAGCCGTCCATGATGGTGCCCAACTCACGCAATAGCTGTTCGTTGCGGCGCTGCGCGCGTTCACGCTCGGTGACGTCGAGCGTGACCACCGAGGTCGCGTGGCCCCCACCGGCGAGTGCGCCGGGTTCGACCCGCGTCAGCAACCAGCGTTGTCCGAGCTTCGGATGGCGCACGGCGTAGCGCACCTCGAGCCGGCGGCCGTGGCGCAGCGCATCCTGCAGGCGGTCGTATTCGGCCAGCGAGGCCGGCTCGACCATGTCGCGCGCGATGCCCTCCAGCACCGACGACGCCGGTGCACCCGGGGTCCCGGCGCCGGTGCCGGTGCCCCCACCGGCCGACACGCGCGACGCCACCGGCGGGCGCAGCCAGCCACGCGCCGGGTCGAAGGTAGCGACACCGATGCTCGCGGTATCCATCAGCGCACCGATCTCCAGCTGCGCGAGGTCGCGTTCCTCTTCGGCGCTGCGGTCCTCGACGACGGCCATGAAACGGCGCTGCCCGCCTTCGGTCGCGAACGCCGACAGCCGCGCCGACAGCCGTCGCCGCCCGCCCGGCACGCTGACCAGCGACTGGCATTCGAGCGGCGGCGCTCCGGGCACCAGGCCCGCGAGCGGCGCGGCGCCGGACCAGCCGAGCAGGCCCTGCAACTCGACGCCGGCGTCGGGCAGCATCACCGGCACCTGTCCGACCAGGGCCTCGAAGGCCCGGTTGGAGCGCACGATGAGGCCGTCGGCATCGAACACCAACATGCCCGCGGGGCTAAGGTCGAACCATTGCGAAAGCTCGTTCAGCGAACGATCGGCCTGCGCCCGCGCCGCGTGCTCGGCGGTGGTGTCCTGCAGCACGCTGACGATCCAGCCGTGGCGGGCCGGCGGCGTCGCGCCGATCGGCATCAGCGTCGCGCGGTACCAGTGCTCACGCCCTTCGGCGTCGAGCAGCCGGCGGTCGCCGATCGACGCACTGCCGTCGCTGGCCAGCAGGCGCGCGAGGCCGCGGCGCGCCTCGCGTTCGGCCGGCTGGTCGTCGCGCGGGTGCAGCAGCAGCGGGTCGCGACCGCGCAGCGTGGCCCGCGAGCGGCCGCAGAACTGCGCGTAGGCCTCGTTGACATCGACGATCGTGAAGTCGACGGACTGCAGCAGCGCCGGGGTCGGCGCCGCCCACAGCAGGCGCAGCAGTTCACGGGCGCCGGGCGGCAGCCCCGGAGGCAGCAGCGGCGCGGTGGGCGCCGACATCGGGGCGGCGCTCAGTCCAGCTCGCGCGCCGATGCCAGCGCGCGCAGCAGCGCCGCGTTGACCTCGGCCAGGCCGAGGAAGGTCTGGTCGGCCTTGTCGCGGATCTCGGCCCGCGAGCCGGCTTCGACCGCGCGCACCAGCGCGAGGTAGGGCTGGTACGGCCCGCTGCCGTCGACCAGCGCCTGGCGCACGCGCTCGGGCACCGGCACGCTGGCCAGCAACTCGTCGAACGGCTGGCCGAGCATGCGGTCCAGCAGCGAGAACACGCCGCAGATGAACATCTCGCTGCGCATCTCGTCGTCGCCGTTGCCGCGCCCGAGCTCCTCCATCATCAGCCCACGACGCACCGCGGCGTGCATCGCCGGGCGCATCGCCGGGTCCTTGCTCGACGACGCCAGCAGCAGCGCGAGCCAGCGCTTGAGCTTCTTGTAGCCGAGCATCATGATCGCATGCTGAAACGACGCGATCTCGACCGAAAGGCCGAAGGCGGCGGAGTTCAGGTAGCGCATCAGCCGGAACGCGAGCTGGGGGTCGTTCTTCAGCACCTGCTCGAGGCGTGCGATCGGCTCCTCGCGGTCGACGCGCTTGATCAGCTCCATCACGACCTGAAGGTCCGGGCCGCCCTGGCGCGCGGCGGCAGCCGCGGGAGCGTCGTCGATCGGCCAGCCGAGCACCGCGACCGCGCCGCGCTCGAACGCGGCCTGCACGTCGGCGCGCGTGCGCACGCCGAGCTGGATGTGGCTGATCGTGCGCACGACACCCGGCGGCGGCGTGGCATCGCTGCGGCGCTCCTCCCCGACGTCGATCAGCGAATGGCGGAAACACGGCAGCAGTTCGCGCGGCAGTTCTGCCACCGGACGGCCTTTGATGATCAGCGTGCTGCCGGCCTCGGACAGCGACCGCAGCGAGGCCGCGTTCGACGGATCGGCGGCCATGAAGGCCGGGATCTCGAGCATCACATGGGGCGGCGGCGCCTGCGCCAGCAGCGCCTTCAGCCAGGGCTCGGACGCGACGTTGAGCGACAGCGGCGTCGCCCGGGTCGGCGCGTCGGCCGACGGCGGCCGCGCGGGCCGAGCCGCAGCGGAGGCGCCGCCGACGTCGCCCAGCGAACGCAGCGTGAGCGAGATCGACCCTTCGGCCGCCCCGTCGGGCGCCGGCCACACGTCCAGCAGCCGACGCAGCAGCGCCTGGGCATCCGGCACGCCGTCTCGCTGCTCCGGAAACACGGTCAGGCGGGTCGCGACCACCTGGCGGTCACGCGAGATCATCGGGCTGTGCCCGAGAACGAACTGGCCGAGGATGGCGTTGTCTTGCATTGGGATCGGGGAACGCCGCGCCGCCCCGCGGCCGCGGCCGGCGCGACACCTGGGCGCTGCTCAGCTGCCCAGGTAGTTGAACAGGGACATGCGCTGCACCATCGCGTACGCCTTCAAGGCGGCATCGTAGCCGGTTTGCCGGTTCTGGAACTCCGACACCACCTGCACCAGATCGAGGTCTTCGGCCGCCGAGCGCTGGGCCTGGGCCGACAGCGCCTGCTCGGACAGCCGCAACTCGACCGAGTCGCTGCGGTTGAGCGTCTCGCCCAGGCGTGCACGCTGCGACAGCAGGTGGTTCATGCCGGCGTCGACGTCGCGCAATCCGTCGGCCACGGACGCGGCGATCGACGCCGGGTCGCGCCCGCGGGTCTCGAGTTCGGTCGCCAACCGGTCCAGCAGCGCGAAGCTCGATTGGTCCGGCGCGCCGTCGACCGCATTCGGTGCCTGCAGCCAGACCGCACGCCCGTCGAGCGCGAGCGGCATCGCCTCGGTCTGCGCATTGACGCTCTGGCCGCTGCTGCCGCGCCAGGCGACACCGCCCGGGGCGTCGACGAAGGGCGGCCGGTCGCTGCCCTGGCCACCGAACAGGTACGCATCGGCCCCGTCGCCGCGGTTGGCGATCGCCAGCAGCTGCTCGCGCAGTCCGCGGATGACGCCCGCCAGACCCTGACGCTCGGCGTCCGAGTACGACGGGTTGCCGGCGCCGACCATGGCCTCGCGCACCTGCTGGAACAGCTCGCCGGCGTCACCGAGCGCGTTCTCGGCCTGGGCGACGACGTTGCGGCTCGCGTCCAGCGCCCGCTGGTCGGCCGCGGCGCGCAGTTGCGTCGCCAGCGCCCGCTCGGCGCGCGCCGCGGCGGCCGGGTCGTCGCTCGCGCGCTGCACACG